>DSBT01000103.1 GCA_011045915.1 Mesotoga infera | reverse complement strand
ATCGAAGGTTTGATCTCCTTTCCGCTCATATCGGGGCTGGTATCCATGTGGGCTATAAATCCGATAACAGGTATGTCGGATTCGATATTTGATGGCAAGGTCCCCAACACATACCCATAATCATCCAGAACAACTTCTTTCAATCCTATTGACTCCATCTCTGCTTTGAGAATTCTGGCAAGTCCCAGTTGAGTATTCGTCGAAGGGAATGTCTTGGATTCGAAACTGGAAGTAGTTTCTACAGACACATACTCCAGGAATCTCTTAATCAGTCTTTCCATCATTATTCTCCTTTCTCTGTCTTGACTTGTTCTTATGTATGAGAACTTCTAGCAACTCTCTCGGTCTTGCCGCAAATCTATTTGCTAAGACGGCAGCAGAATTGAAGACCATTCCAGATACAGATACCACTTTTCTAGTCTTAACTCTCTTTAAGAATATCAGAGAGATTCCTCTAAGAACGAAGGTAGCAAGAAAAAGGATCTGAATTCCAAAGAATTGATGTCCATTGAAAGTCCAGCTATATCTGTTCAAATATGATGCCAGGAATCCTCCCACAAGTGATCCGGCAAGAGCGGAAGTTCCATTAGCAAACGAGAGCAATGCATAGTAAGACTGCACATCCACTCCTCTGAGCAACTCAAGCATGGTAGTAAATAGACAAAGGTTTATGGCACTCCAAGAAGCAGTCCCAATAAACGTGTCGACGTATAAGAGGTATACCGTTCCGCTATCCATGAACAACCACAGCAAGGTTTTCAGAAAGGCTCCAAAAACGCCGAATTCTAAAACTGCCTGTCCCCCGATCCTATCAGCCAGCTTTCCCCACAGTAAATAGAATAACATCGTCAGAAGCGAACTAAAAACGTTGAGTAAACTAAGAAAGGAATAGTCCAGCTTCATATTTACCAGCTCATGATAAGCGAAAAACGGTGAAGTGATTGCTATCGAGAAACTCCAGAAAGAATAAAAACGCAGATATGGCATGAACTTCTTATCTCCCGCAACGACCTTGAATAAGCCTCTTCCATAGCTTATTTCATGCGGAGGATCGTAATGGAAACCCAGCAATAACAAGCTTATCACCGCGCTGATAACTCCAAGAGTAGTGATGGCTAGAAATCCCGTTTTTCCAGGAACTGAATCAAGAATAAATGAGTAGAGAAGTGTTATAAGCATATTTGTAATTGTGAATGTCACGTTTCTCATGCTGAAAAACTTGGCAGAGCCCGTAGAGGGGACAACATCTCTAATGATAGATACCCAGAAATTGCCCGCAAGACTTGCAGAAAGCGAAAAGAAAGAAAGAATGACCAGTAAGAGAGATTGTCTGTTTATTCCTAGAGCAAGTGTGACTGGAATGAATGCAGTAGATAATCTTCCTGCAGAAGCACAAATCATCATTGCTCGCTTTCTGCTTCCCGTGGCTCTCAAAATCGAAGGAGCAATAAGCTGGACAAACTGTGAGACAGATGGAAGAACTCCGATCAAAGCGATAACCGGTTCAGAGGCTCCAAATTCGAGAGCAAGCCCGGTCCCAAGGAAGCCCTGAGTAATCAAGAAGAAACCATTATAGATTGCACCCTCAAAAACCGAGAGGACCCTCGTCTTACTGTTTTTATCCAATTAATACATCTCCGGCTATGAGCATATTGGAACAGGTATTTTCCATTTGCACAGGTTCAAGAAAAAACGTCTACCAGAAAAGGTTTTATTCGGCAAGAATCAATTTTGGAATCAACAGGATTTCAAGTTAACGAAATGTTTACAACCAAAAGCCGACAATTCCGCTCCCCTATATTGACAAACCCGACTTCTTTGGGTAGAATTAAATCAAGTAGATAAGAAACCCTGAAAACCCCAAAAGCTCAAATGGTCATTAAAAAAGACACAGCACATGAGTACCAATATGCAAGTTCCCCATTACCCCCCAAGTATGGATGAAGGACAGGCATGTTGAAACCCCCTGGAATATCCCGATTTAAGCCGCCATTATGGCGGCTATTTTTTTACTCAAAGATTGCAGCAACACCAATCAAGCCGGGGCCTGTGTGACAAACAAGTGATTGGGAGATCTGACCCGTGATAATTTCACTTATTCCTGCTGCTTCAATCTCGTCTACGGCCATCTTGAAAAACTCTCTAGTCTTCTCACTTTTGTCCGATGTATAAGCGGCAATGTGAAGCAATTTTCTGCCCTCAATGAAATGCAGGAGCTTCTTTACCGAAGCCTTAACGGCTCTCTTCATTCCTCTTTCTTTTGAAACGCTGTGATAGATCCCATCTTCGCCAACGGTTATTACAGGCTTCAGATCGAGAAAATCCCCGATTGTTGCGGTAACCTTTCCAATTCGTCCTCCGGCCTTAAGAAACTTTAGAACAGGTATGCAGAAGAAGACCTTGGATTTACTCACAGAATCGCGGATTTCTCTCACTACCTCTTCAAAGGCCACCCCTCGCCGGACCATATCTATCCCCTTCATAGCAAGCAGTCCTGAACCAATCGAGATGTTCTTTGAGTCTACTACCTCAACTCTTACGTCGGAGTACTTCTCGGAGAAGTCTCTGACAAAAGTCTTCACTTGACCGAGAGTCCCGCTTAATCCACTTGAGATTCCGATGTATAGGAACTCCCTGAATCCCTTTTCGTAAAGACTGTCAAAAGCCTCCCCGATTTCCGACTGCCTTGGAAGTGATGTCTTTGGAAACTTGACTTCCATGTACTGAAGAAGATCTGAAGCGGTGATATCAATGTTGTCTCTATATTCATTACCATCGAGGATTATCTTCAATGGAATGACTCTTACGTCATCACTTGCTTTCATTGATTCTGGAAGATCACATCCGGAATCGACTATGACTCCAATCATTTGGCAAACCCCCTGTCAAAAAGGTCTCTCTTGCGCTTTCATAAGACCTCTGTTTTCGCCAATCCGTTCAGGATGGCTTCCTATGGCCAACAAATCGACAACCCGACAACTCTCACTATCCATTCGAAATCTGTTTCACAGTGTTCCAATAAAATCCCTGTAGTATTCGAAGCTTTTCTTTGGAATACGTTTCAGATTATTATCATAATCTACATAAACCAGTCCAAACCTCTTCGAAAAACCACGCGCCCATTCAAAATTATCCATCAAGGTCCAGACAAAATAACCTCTCAAATCCACTCCTCCCTTTATTGAATTAAGAGCAGCGGAGAAATGTTGTCTCAGATACTCAATTCTACAATGATCTTCAACGGAGCCGCCCAATGACTTGTCTTCGCACGCAATACCGTTCTCGGTAATGTATATCGGTTTCTTTCCGTACTCCTTGTAGGCCTTGAAAAGAAAACCTTCAAGGCCCTCCGGATAGATCTCCCAGCCCATCTCGCTCTTCGGCAGTTCTCCTTGAACGACTTCGGCGCCAAGTATGCTTGATTTATCTCTTCTAACCAGGTTTCTTGTATAATAGTTTATTCCCCAAAAGTCGAAGGGGACGGAGATGATCTCCATATCTCCACTTTGGATAACTGGCGCCAGTCCAGCATTTTCAAAGATCGCAAAGAGTTCTGAGGGATATTCACCAGTTAGCGGGGTTTTGAAGAACCAACCGTTAATGAATTGATCATAGATTTTTGCGGCACTAAGATCTTCTTCTGAATCCGTCACAGGCTCAACAAACGTAGAAACATTTGTAAGACCGATCAGGCCATCTTTGATATCTTCTCTAAAACGCCTCACTGCTTCACCATGAGAAAGCAAGAGATTGTGAGCGACAGAAAGTGAGAGTTTCAGGTCTCTCTTTCCAGGAGCGTGTTCTCCCCAAAGATAGCTCACGTGAGAAGAGCAGTAAGGTTCATTCAAAGTGATCCAATATTTTACTCTGTCACCCAATCTGTAAAACATCATGCTTGAGTAATCGGCAAAATAGTGACTGATATCTCTACACTCCCATCCTCCGAATCTCGCCTGCAAGTCTAGAGGAAGATCCCAGTGATACAGAGTGACAACAGGTTGTATCTCTCTTTCCAAAAGCTCATCGACCAGTTTATCGTAGAAATCAATACCCTTTTGATTTGTCGGGCCACGCCCCTTTGGAAGTACCCTCGGCCAGGATATGGAAAATCGATAAGAATTCAGTCCAAGTGCAGTCATTAGATCGATATCTTCTGTGAATCTATGATAATGATCACAAGCAACGTCGCCACTCTCCCCGAAATCTATCCTTCCAGGCTTGTGAGAAAAATCCGACCAAATTGAAGGACCTTTACCTTCTTCAAGATCGGCTCCTTCTATCTGATAAGCTGCCGTTGCAACACCCCACAAAAAGTCCTCAGGAAAACCCGCTGCCAAAGTATTTCCCTCCTCAGTTCATCTCATCAGACAAATCCTAACATACTGTTGCAGTAATCAAGTTTAACTGGAAAGTCCCGAAAGGAAACCTGAAAACCTTTTCGTTCTGATAAAAAGTGCACGCGTTGTATTAATATTGTATGTGATGAAGCGGTTCCGAATCCATAGTGTTTTTCGATTCTCCGCGCTCTAGAGATGACTAAAATTTGGGAGGCAGCAGCGATGAATTTGCTATCGAATTTTTTGATCCCCGCGGGAAATCTCATTATGTTTGCAATAGGTGGAGTTCTGATATTTCTGGCAATAAAGAAGCAATATGAACCGATGTTGCTTTTGCCGATAGGCTTCGGAGCATTTCTCACAAATATCCCGGGATCATCGGCTATCGGAGAGCACGGTGTCCTTACAATTCTCTATGAAGCCGGAATAGCAAATGAATTATTCCCTGCCTTGATTTTCATCGGAATAGGAGCGATGATAGACTTCGGACCTCTCCTGCAAAAACCCGTGATGTTCTTTTACGGAGCAGCGGCACAGCTAGGAATCTTTCTTACGATAATCGTAGCAGCCCTACTTGGATTCGATATCAGAGAGGCAATTTCGATCGGTATCATTGGCACTGCGGACGGCCCCACATCCATATATGTCGCAAGTAGACTTGCCATTCACATGCTCGGTCCTATTTCTGTCGCCGCGTACTCGTACATGGCTCTGGTGCCTGTAGTCCAGCCACCAATTATCAAGTTGCTTACTACGAAAGAAGAGAGAAGAATCAGAATGGATAATAGAACCGAGAAGGTTCCCAAGTACGTTAGGATACTGTTTCCAATACTCGTTACCCTTCTGGCCGGAATTATCGCTCCGGTTAGTGTTGCACTGATCGGAATGCTCATGTTCGGGAATTTGATAAGAGAATCCGGGGTCCTGAACAAACTTAGTAACGCTGCACAGAATGAGCTTTCCAACATCATCACTCTTTTTTTGGGAATCGCTATTGGCTCAACAATGACGGCAAGCGCGTTTCTAAATCAAAGGACTCTGCTGATTCTTCTCATGGGGCTTATCGCTTTCATACTCGATACCATGGGCGGAATTCTCTTTGCAAAAACATTCAACCTATTTAGAAAACAGAAAATAAACCCCATGATAGGCGCAGCTGGAATATCTGCCTTTCCGATGTCTGCCAGGGTTGTTCACAGGATGGGGCTTGAAGAAGATCCAAATAACTTCCTGATAATGTATGCGACTGGCGCAAACGTTGCCGGACAGATTGGTTCTGTTCTGGCTGGCAGTATAGTACTGGCACTTTTTCTGTGAGTGAAAGGAGCTTGAACTATGAGCGAAGCCGTTTCAAAGAGTATAATGATTTTTCTTGAAGGTTATCCAACAACCTTTCTGGCTACGATCGCTTTCTTTATAATGATAAAATTGCTTATGAAGTCTGCCTCAAAAAGGAATGAGGAGTAGGTTTCTCTGTTGCGATAATCGACTGAAAGACTTCAATAACCTTCAGTGAGGAGAATTACAGTGATTGAAGGGAAGAGTGGCAGTTACCCAATCCTTTCCGAAATTTTGAGGGAATACGATGCTTCTTCTGACAGAGTTGAGAATTTCGTCAATTCAAAGCAAGGCTTCTTCTTCATGTTTGGTGCTAAGAAAGTCGAGGGGAGCAGAGGCCCTTACTATGATTGTATGGTTGGAGATTCAAAGAATAGGAAGGAAGCAAAAGCATGGATTAGCGAGTCGGGATGCCTGGAACCGGTTGTTGGTACTGTGGCTCTTGCGGACTATCTGGTAGATGATAGATTCGGACTAAGTATAAAAATCAAAAGGATCTTCTCAATAGAGGAGATGAAGAGCTACAGTTATGATTCGATTTCGCAGTTACTGCCCATCGTTGAAGACATCGAAAGAATCAAGTCTGAAGTTTCGGCGCTGATAGAGTCAGTAAAGGACAAATATATGAAAGCTCTTGCAAAGCGGCTCATTTCGGATGACGGGGTCTGCCCAGGCTTCTTCGAAGCTCCGGCGGCAAAGATGTATCATCATGCCAGAATCGGCGGGCTTGCAGAACATAGCCTATCTGTGGTCAGATATGCGCTTGCATTGACAGAGGTATCAGATT
Source organism: Mesotoga infera (assembly GCA_011045915.1). Lineage (NCBI taxonomy): Bacteria > Thermotogati > Thermotogota > Thermotogae > Kosmotogales > Kosmotogaceae > Mesotoga > Mesotoga infera. Next base: position 6,238 of record DSBT01000103.1, on the reverse strand, counting down.
CGAGGGCAAACATCGACAGAGATCTCGTTGTCACTGGTGGACTCTTTCATGACATTGGAAAGGTAAAAACCTATACCACTGAAGCTTTCGAGTTTGATTACTCCGATGACGGTTACCTGGAAGAACATATCTCCATTGGAGCAAGACTGATTGATATGGTAATTTCCAATATCGAAGGCTTTCCAGAAGAAACCAGAAGGAAGTTGATTCACATAGTGCTCAGTCATCATGGTGAAGTGCAGTTCGGTTCACCGGTAACGCCGAAGACCCGCGAATCAATAATTATTTGGCTCTGTGACAATCTAGACTCAAGACTAGACAATTTTGAAACTCATGCTTTGATGACTTCAGTCGAAAGCAAGTGGACAGACTTCTCGAAGATGTTCCAAAGCAGACTCTACCTGGGTGAACGTAAAAAAAACGATTGAGATGAATAACTGGATAATCGCATTGAGGATATCTGAATCGATTTGATCTTTTTGCCAATGCCTACGATTCGGCGCTTACAAATATGAAAATAACGAAAGGGTGATTTGATGAAAAGCTTTGCCATCATTGTGCTTCTCATTTTGGCATCGATTGTCTTAGTAGGCAGCGAACTCAATCTCTACTTTGGAAATCCCCATTCCCACACCTCTTATTCAGACGGCACGGGTTTCCCGGAAGAAGCCTACTCATTCGCCAAAGAAGTACCCGATCTTGACTTTCTTGCAATTACCGATCATGCCTACTATTTTGCCCAGAAGCTTCCGGACGGGAGGGACAAATTGACTGCAACAAAAGAGGCTGCGAAGGAAGCCTCATCCAAGTACTTTGCTGCATTAGCGGGTTTTGAGTGGACAGCAACCGGTACCGGACATATAAACGTGTACGGCACAAGTGACTGGACCGATAGAGTTAAGTCGGATCTTTGGGACCTGTATCACTGGATAATAGAGCGCGGCGCAGTCGGCCAGTTCAACCATCCAGTCAGAGATTTCGGAGACAATTTCAAGGAGTTCCAGTATTCCCCAGAAGCAGATCTCTATATGAATCTGATTGAAGTTGGCAACGGAAACTGGTGGGAAAACGACACAATTATCGATGAGATGTTCTCAGCCTACATTGATGCACTGGGAAAGGGATGGCATATTGGTGCGGCCCTGGGTCAGGACAATCACAAACCCAACTGGGGAGGAGCAAACGATTCAAGAACAGCCGTTTATGCTACTGATCTAGTCGAAGAAGCCATACTGGAAGCATTTATGAAAAGAAGAACATATGCAACAGAAGATAAGAACATTAAGATTCGCTTCTCCACTGAAGAAGCGTTCATGGGAGATATTGTTTACGACGTCGATCAAGTGGAGTTGAGGATTTCAATCGAAGACACCGATCACGATCCTCTGGATACAGTGAAGATTTATTCTCGGGATGGTCTATTTGCAAACTTCCTGGTCGATAGCTATGAGCTAGATCTCAGAATCAGAGCGAACATTGAAACCGGATTCCAGTATTTCTTCATTTACGTAAAGGGAAGCGACGGCGAGGAAGCAGTATCTTCGCCCATTTGGGTTCAAAGATCAAACCCTGTGCACCTCTACAATCCCAGGGCTTATCCAGAAAGCGTTAGGCCAGGAGAAAGCCTAACACTCTCTTTTCAAATCTCGAACCTTTCAACCGAAGAAGCTTCCTCAATGCTTCAAATAACCAATCTCAGCGGCGATATATATAGTGAGATAGTCATTCTGGAGGAATTCGAATCCAAGATTGTAAATCTGCAGCATACAGTAGAAGCGCACGATGGAGTCATCTCCTTCTTTCTCGATTCAGTACCATACTCAAGCATCAAACTTAACATTAGGAGCGAAGATTCTTTGAATGTTTTACTTGATAGGAGTCACGTCAACTATGCCAGCGATAGTAGAGACAAATTGGAGACGGTTCTTGAGGGAAGTGGTCACAAGTATTCGACTGCCGAAAGGATTTTTAAGGAAGGTGAATTGAATACAATCGATGTTCTAATAATTCCACTGCCCGGAGCTGGCGGAAGTTTTGAACGACTGAAGATGCTCATGCCGCAACAGGCTGAGATAATCAAACAGTTTGTTTTTAACGGGGGAACACTCATCATAACTGGAAGCGGCGACGAAACCGGCAGTGATGTTATAGCCACTTACAACAAGCTTATCGAAGAAATGGGATTTTCCAACAGGTACGAGGCTACAATAACAAACGAAGAAACTGAACTTGATGGAATATTCTTTGATGGACTATCAGAACTGCAGGGAGAGTCAACAGATCATGAATACGGAAAGGGCAGGGTTTTCCTATTCCCCGGGGATCCTTTTACTGACGATGTAATAGATCACAACAGCGAGCTTATCTCCCGACTTTTCAGATAAGGATCTTCCCTTATCCCTTTTCGCTTGCTGTCGTTCCGGAAGAATTGAAGTACTTTTTCGAGTCCACGTAGTTTTTCACCATTCTAGGATTCATGATTCGCAGCTTTATCAATAATTATTTAGCATATGACAAAATAAGGTTGTCAAAATTAAGATTGACTTTAGAAAACCTTAGACAAAATGCTTTGAATTGCTCTTTCATTGTGCTATAATTTTCCGGCGATAGAGACATATTTGGAAGGAGGCATAGTTTGATGATCATTAGAATGAGAGTTCCGGCAACCGTTTATCTTAACCGGGTATCCGGTGATGCCGTTCTGTGCCACGCCTTCTTCCGTCGTATGAGGTATAAGATCGTATAACGATAAGGAAGTATGAAGGACCGTGGCGAGTAGAAGCCACGGTCCTTTTTTTTGGCTGCCGGGAGGTGAAGAAAGTGCTTGAAAGAGTATCTTATGAAAGGAATACGGGAAATCAAGGAGAAGAGTTGGAGACACAGAAAGAGAGGAGGACTGGGCACGACAACCACTGAAAGGCTCGATCACTATTAGGGGCCATGTTCTCCGGAAGATCAAGGGGGTAAATTATGTATATAGTAATAAGTTCGCCTAGGAAAAAGAGAGAAAACGACGTCGCAGCACTTCCACCCTTCATTTACAGACCGGAAAGTTTCATGGACTTCCCGAAGTGAAGCAGTTCACAGGAGGAGAATCATATCATGAAGAGATTACGAGGTTCAAAAAACGTTTTCATAGACGGACTAGTTGAAAGACAGAAAGTGGAGATCGAAAGCAAATTCAGCAGACCTCATTATCTTTAAGAAGGTGAGAAAATGGCAGACGCTTTGCTTGCCAATAATATTGTGAAGACTTTCAAGAAGAATCGAAAGGAAGTAAGAGCACTAAAAGGAGTCAATTTGAGAATAAAGGAAGGAGAGATATACGGTCTTCTCGGCCCAAACGGTTCGGGAAAGTCCACCTTCATTAGAATCGCCTCGACCCTATTGATACCCGATAGGGGAAGTATATCCATTTTCGGATTCGATTCGGTCAGCGATTCCGTGGCCATTCAAAGAATGATAAACAGGGTCTCAGTGGAGGCCAGCTTCTTCAGAAAGCTGTCTGCCGTGGAGAACCTCAGCTTTTCTGCAGGCCTTTACGGAATACCGAGACGTGAAGCTTTGAAAAAGATAAACAATCTGTCTGAGAAATTCGGCCTGGATCTCAAGAGGCTCAAGGATCCGCTCGAAGATTTCTCGAGAGGTATGCAGCAAAAAGTGGCAATCGTGAGAGCCTTCATGACAGAGCCAAGAATGCTCTTGCTTGACGAGCCAACCACAGGTCTCGATCCCAGAGCAAAGAGAGATGTGCAGAATCTGATTAGAGATGTCAAACAAACAATGAATACGACCATGCTTCTGACAACGCACGACATGGATGAAGCTGAGAAACTCTGCGATTACGTGGCTATCATTCATCTTGGAAGAATCGTTGCTTCGGGGCGACCGACCGAATTGAAAAAGCAGCTTCTTGGGAAGGTTGATAATCCAAGCTTTGAAGATGTTTTTCTGGAGTATACCGGTATGAGTATCGAGGAGGCCGAGTATCAGGAGGTAGAATCGGCATGAGTGGAAATACACTGGCCCGAGAGCTTCGCGCCTCTTGGGCCTTTATCGAACGCAATTTCAACTTCACAAAGAGGTACTGGAAATGGGAAGTTGTCTTCTTTGTCTACACTATGGCAAACTCGGTGACAATGGGTTTCATCGGAAAGGGAGTTGAGTCTTTTTCGGGAACTAAGCTTAACACAAGCTACTTGATCCTCTATATGTTGCTTGGTTCCATACTCTGGGGCTATCTCTCCATTCTCTTCGAAATAGTGGCCGAGACCGTCGCCTGGGAAAGATGGGAGGAGACAATCGAGTACACGTTTATGGCGCCTGTTAGGAGAGCTACTCACTTACTGAGTACTTGCGGCTATGCTATTCTCTACGGAATACTGAGAAGTGGACTCATTCTGCTCGTTGTTTCGGTCTTCTTTGATCTGAACCTGAGCAGTGCTAATCTCCTGTCAGCAGCTGGAATTCTTGCAGTATCAAGCTTCTCGTTTGTGGGATTGGGAATAGTCGCCGCAGTGTTGCCGTTGATTTCGCCGGAGAAGGGAGTGCAGGTAGTGCACATCTTTCAAGCCTTGCTTCTGATGTTCTCGGGAGTCTACTATGAAATCGACGTTCTGCCAGTTTGGATGCAACAGGTCGGCAAGCTGTCTCCGGCTAATTATGCACTTAGAGGCATGCGCGCATCGATTCTTGAAGGCAAAACCATCCCCGAAATGAGTAATGATGTTTGGCCCTTAATCTTTCTGGGCGCTCTTCTCCTGCCGTCGGGTCTTCTCTTCTTCAGAAGAATGGAATCATGGGCGAAGAGAAAAGGTGTGCTGAAGAGAAGCGGCTAATGGCAGTGGTGAAAAGATTCGTGGCAAAGATCACCTTAAGAAGGGCATCCAAAAAAAAGGGTGTCCTTCATCTTTAGAAGTGGGTCGTACTTTTCGAAGATATTTTTTTGCATCGGCAAAGTCAAATCTTAGTCCTGCAATGTCTTCAAGTCAAGCCAAATGGATGTCTTTTCTTAAAGACTAATCCTTTAGCCTCAATTTTCCTACAGCTTCCAGTCCAGAATTGGTGCCGGTACCTTCAAAGAGAAGTGTGCTGTCTTCGTGTATTTTAAGGTGAATCTCGGATGTCAGCGACTCATCGATCTTACCACTCATACTACCCTGCACCGGCGAAATAAGCTGAGCGCCAGAAGTCTTCCTGGCATCCACGTGTATCGTAAATTCTCTCTGCCTCAGCTCAACTGCAATCCTGTCGCCCGATGAATCAACTCTGATGATTTTTGCTCCCTTGTAGGTAGCGAATCTGTAAAGCTCTCCTTTATAAAGAAAGGCACACAGACAACCAGTAAAACTTCTCCCCAACCAAGGAATAGTTGCTACGGATAACATGAACGACGTCCCGTCATGATCGAAGTTGTTAGTCTGCATCCAGACCCATGCTTCCGGAAAGGATCTTCCCCAATCCTTCTCTATATAACCCTTTCCTCCATATAGATCTATTACTTCTCCATTCACTTCAACTTCTCCCTCGAGAGAATGATCCATGCTGACGACACCATGATAGCACTCCATGAAAGGCACAAATGAAAACGGCCCCATAATTCCCGGGGAGTAGAATCTGACGGGCCAAAGGTAAGGGTCTATTATCTTGATCTCTCCATCGATCTTGACTTTCTCATCCTTCATTTTGAGACTCACTCTTTCTGTTGAGAAATGATTATCTCCGATTTCGACGGAGAATCGCTTTGTGTCGGAATGAAAATCATCGAAGGGATAAATGAAATTTCCGGATTCATTTCTGCTGCCTGAAAGGAACTGGATGAAAGAATGCGACTCGTTTTTTGAGGAAGCTGTTGAGACGCCGGGAATCACTGCAAAGGACTTTTGCTTTCTCTTGTCAACAAACTTGAAATACCACCCCTCAAAGAAGCGCTTCTTCAGAGAATTGCCATGATACAGATAAGAATTGAACAGCGCACCGATACTCATAAGCCACCTCCCTGAGAGTATTTTACCTTTGACCGCGATCAATGCGTCAGTTTAGCTAGTGTACACCTTCTTCTGGACAATTGAATGTTAAGATTGATTATCATTAAGCAATTCACTCGCAGTGCGTTAACTCAACTTTGACAGCAACGAATCTGAAAGCAGCTAAACAAGGGGAAAAATGAAAAGAAAAACAGACGTACCACCACAGTGGTCTATTATGCAATCTCTTTGAGTAGATCCGGGGGTCTTAT
>DSBT01000102.1 GCA_011045915.1 Mesotoga infera | reverse complement strand
TCAACCTCCCGTTGCGAACTGTAATAGATTTAGGTTTCCTGTCATAGTGAGGAGTCCCGCCGCAAGTAGAACAACGAAGACCGCCACCTTCACGACCTTCCTCCATTTGCTCTCGCCGCCAAACGAAATCTTGGAAGTAAGTTTTGCCACAAGACCGCTGAGCGTAAGGAAGGGAATGCTTAGGCCGAGCGAATAGACCAACAACATAAGACCACCCTCTGCAATCGCAGATTGATTGGCTGCCAAAACGAGAATCGATCCAAGTATGGGACCGGCACAGGGTACCCATACGAGGCCGAGTACTGCACCCAGGACAAAACCGCTTACAGCAGACCCGCCAAACTTCCAGACGTTCAAATTCACTCCCTTGAGGCCAATTTCAAAGAGATAGAGGAATGCGAAGAGAATGAAGAGACTTCCAGAGATGATATTCATCATGACAACATTCTGCCTGATGAACGTCCCAAGTCCCGTTGCTCCGATTCCAAGTATGAAGAAGAAAATTGACATTCCCAGGGTGAAAAACGCTCCCCTTATGAAACGAGCCTTTGCATCGCTTGCACCACCCATAAGCACTCCGAAAAATACCGGAATCAATGGAAGAATACAAGGAGAGAAGAAAGAAAGCAGTCCCCCTAGAAACGCGCTGCCGTAAGTGACACTGGTAGTTACGATTGGACTGATCATTGGTGATAAACCCAGAGTTCCCGTTGCCACAGAAGTCAATTCATTCATAGTACCCCTCCCGGGTATAGTATAAACTATTTCGTTTTCCATGCAAATGAAATCTTTGTGAAGAAGTGTAGACTAAGGGCGTATCTGCCGATAAGAGCAACCGAGAAAGTGCGTTGTCGAGACGTTCGCTTCGCTCACGAGAAGACAGGAATTTAGAAACCAGTCTGTTGACGCAAGGCGCCGAGGAACATCGGCGGACGCAAGGCTGGCGAAGATCAGGCCAGGTCGCAATGCCCGGGAAAGCATCCGGGGACGCAAGGCAGCCTTCGGCAGGAAGCGATCTGAAAGCCATTCTGCTGAGGCAGGCCAGTCAGGCTTCGCCTGGTCAGTCTTGCCTTCGACGTGGCCAGTTCCGCTTCTTGGGAAAAAGACCCGAAGATCGATTTCTAAAAGAGCGGGTTTACAGGTACGGGTTGCGAAATTCGGGTAAATAAGATCGGGTGGAGCAAGAGCCAAGGCCAGTCTTTGCTTCGCAAACGCAAGTTCAGCTTCGCGGGCTAAGAACCGTTGAAAGCTGTAACAGCCGTCATCCGTGAGCCGTCCAAGAACAAGGACCCGTTCACCTGAAAGATCGAAATCAACAACAAGGTCAGAAGTGATGCCCTGAGAAACGTCCGGGGAATTGATGCCACCTTCGGTGGGACGCAAGGCCTTCTTCGCGGGGAAGCTTTTGTTGGGTTCAACGCTGTCTTCTGCAGCGATCAGCGAATTCTTGTTCTTACGCGCGTAGCGGATCTTCAGGAGCCAGTCACCTTCGGTGGCCAGTCAGGCTTCGCCTAGCCAGTCTCGCCTTCGGCGAGGCCAGTTCCGCTTCGCTGTCTGAAAGCCGCTGAACGCTGTAAGACACTGTTCGCTGTTCTCCGATAAGATCGAGATAAATAAGAGAGGACATTGTCAAACCGTTCGCAACGCTCACGAAAAGCCGACAAAGGAAGATTTCGACATGTCATTCCGTAGAGCCTGCCCTGACACGCACCTGTTAAGGGCTCCTGTAACGGATCTGATTTCTCTGACTGTTTCTTGTAGTCTCGAATATGGTTTTTCTCGAAGCGAAGTTCTCGTATTGATCTCTCTCAATCTTTCACTCGTCCCTTCAGAGCACTCTCCGCACTTCGTGGCTTTTCTCGCTCAAGGGAGGACTTAAGATCAGGATCATCAGGAGCAAACCAAAGTATTCGCACAAGAACCAATACATGATTGGTATTTGACTGCCTGACTTTTAGGTAATGATGAGCATAAACAGCAGGTACGACAGGTTTCGCTGAGGTGAATAATGGGGCTTCGCATTAAACACGAAGCCCAGGCAATAAGTGACACAGAGAAGTTGCGATTCCTTTCGGATTATCGATGTTCAGTTTACTCCATAAGGATTAACTCTCTTCTACACTGTCAGTACTATACAGAGACTGCTGCTTCTAAGACCTTCCCCTGCGCGGACCTGAAGAGTTGAAGGCGGACTAAATCCTTCTACAAATCAGCGCCCGAAATCTCTTCACTTCTCTTCTTCTATTCCAAGCTCTTCAAGGGTCGTTCTCAACCATCTGAGCGATCTTTCGATCAATGGCCCACCCATGCCCTCGCACTCCATGCTGAGAGTTCCGGTGTACCCGCGGTCCCTTAACATGGCGATAATTGTCTTTATGTTGTCTGAATTAACGCCATCTCCAATTGCAGAATGGCTTATGCCGATTCCGGTGTCCTTTCCTCTCATGGCCGCTGCTAGGTCTTCAGAAACATCTTTGATGTGAACATGCTTTATCTTGTCAATGAAGCGCCGGCAGAAGGCCACCGGATCCTGCCCGGCTATGAAGCTGTTGCCCGTGTCGAGATTGAGGCCGAGTCTGTCGCTCTGAACGAAATCGAGCATTTTTTCCAGCAGATCGGGATTGGTGGTGAAATAGCCGTGGACTTCGATATTTATATTTATCTCATACAATTCTGCCGTTTCAACAATTATGCTGTAGGCTCTCTTCATCAACTCAAGCGCCTCGTCTTCGCCAAATCCAGAAGGCTTTTTGAGACCGTCTGTCGTGGCGATGTTTGGACATCCGGCAAGTTTGGCCCACGGGATCGATTTCAGAACGTAGGGAACGCCGTTGTAGAAGCCTTCATTACCGGAAAGGGGATAGGCCGAATCTATCTGTGAAAACCGCACTCCGTACTCCTCCATCTTGATTTTCGTTTTCAGCGGGTCCTCGGAGAGCGAAATGTGAGGAAAGTATCCTAGACCGTGAATCCATGAAACACCGTCTATTATGCCCGGCTCGATATAATGAACGTCATTCTCCTTGGCCCAATTTAGCGCCTTTTCAAAACTAAATACTGCCGAATTGAAAGCATCTGTGTGAAAACCTATCTTCATAGCGATTCCTCCAAGTTTACAGTGAGCGGACTATTTCCTCACGCTCTCTGAAGTATTCAACTGAATCTTTGACGAGCCGATCCATAACTGCGACATTACACGGACCCGTCGAGAGAACATACGGGTCGGGATAGGGGCCGAGGGGCTCAAATGTGATGAATCTTCCTTCTATATTCATACCGGTGAGATAGGCTGCCATAATCGCAGTATCAATATCTATCTGGCCTTTTCCGGGCGCATCTCTGTTGCTGTCGGCAATATGAAGATTCACCAGTCTCTCACCGCACTTTAGAATAGCTTCACCGACGTTTCTTTCTCCGTTCAGCATATGGTATATGTCACCATTCAGTGAGTTTATCAAGGGTTCATCAACTTTCTCCAAATACATCAGAGCTTCATCGATCGTGTGAACCAGACTTACTTCTGCCGACCTAATCGGTTCTATTGCAGGTTTCACTCCGGTATTCTCGAAATAGCTGGCACATCGCTTCAAAGCTTCGGCACTTCTTTCAATCTCGAGGTTGTCAACTGCTTCGGGCCTTCCCACCGCTCCAGGAACTATGATCATGTATACCCCATCGAGGTCGGCAACGTAGCGAGAAACCCGACGAACGTAATCGATTGCATTCTCTTGCGAGTCTATTGAAGCGCTCGAGAGGTCCCTTTCGGGCGAAAACATGCCGCAGGCTCCGGAGACCCTTATTCCGCAGCGCTCAAGGGCTCGTTTCATTTTCTCCTTTGGAACCGATGTGTCGCCCTTTATCTCAACATACTCAAGACCATTTCTCTGAAGCCTTTCGAGAGAGTCTTCGATAGGCTCGGTTCCAAACATCCAGATACTCCATGAAAGAGAAAGCCTGCGTCTAAATCTCTCGGGTCTTCTCTTCTTTTCCTGGACGAACCTCTTCTCAATCTCCTGATTGATCAAGACATAGTTCTGTGGTTTCATGAGTTCTCCTCCCTTACTGATTGAGGCTTTATCTTCTCTTTCTTTTTGTAGGAACTCAGAACACTCACTGCAAGGGAAGCTATTATCAGCACACCGAAGGTTACTGTCTGGAAGTAAGGGTTAACCCTAAGCATATTGAGTGAATTCGATATTATACCCATCAGCAAAACACCAAAGAAGGTGCCGATTATCCGCCCCTTTCCTCCCGCAAGAGGAGTGCCTCCAATAACTACGGCTCCGATCGCCTTCAGCTCGGTTCCACTGCCCGTCGAAGGTTGGGCGGCTCCTATTCTTGAGAGCAATACCATTGATGCAACACCTATAAACAACCCGTTAAGCGCAAAGGCAGTAAGCTTAGCTTTGTTGACGGAGATACCCGAAAGGAAGGCCGCCGATGGATTGCTTCCGACTGCATATGTTCGTCTCCCAAGCTTCGTATACGACAGCATGAAGTGCATCACAATGTACGCGGCGATGCTGATCAGAAAGCTCAACGGCACGATTTGCCAGAGCCTGAAAGTGCCAATAAACTCAAACTGACCGTATATTGTTTGAAAAGAGCCCTTTGTTATCGCAAGCGCAACTCCTTGAAAGACGCTGATGAAGGCCAGTGAAGTAATGAATGAGGGAGCCTTGAACGCTCTCGCAGTTATTCCAACTAATAGGCTATTGAAAACGGCCAGCGCTATTCCAACAAGGACTGCGAGAAGATAGCCGTACCCCCCTTTGATCATCATTGCCATAACGACAGAAGAAAGACCAATATTCGCTCCGACTGAGATGTCTATCTCGCCGGAAATTATCAGCAAGGTCATCCCCGAAGATACGATGCCCAGAACGGCTATCTGTTCAAGAATATTCATCACATTGCTTGTTGTGAAGAATCTTGGGTTTACCAGGCCTGTAATTATGGCTATTGTTACTTCTGCAATGAGCAGATAGAACCACTGGCTCTTTAGAATCGAGCTCCTCTTTCTCGAAAGAATTCTTCTTTTCTGCACATTCGTGTCATCCTTACTCATTATCGTATTCCCTCCTGCGAGCACTAGACACCTATGAAGCGTTTTATCATATCTTCTTCTTCTATGTCTTTGTTCTGAACAATATCGACCAATCTTCCGTTCCTCATGACCCCTATCCTGTCGCTCATCGAAAGCAATTCAGGCATATCCGATGAGATCATGATTATGCATTTGCCTCGTTCGGCAAGCTCAATTATTAGCTCATAGATCTGTTCTCTTGCTCCGATGTCTACGCCTTTTGTCGGTTCGTCGAATATATAGACATCCGAGTCGTCAATCAGCCAGCGACCGATAATAACCTTCTGCTGATTTCCTCCGGAAAGCTCCTCGATCTTCTGAGACTTGTCCTGTGCTGCAACAGAAAGCTTGTTGACAATGTCATCGGTAAGTGTTTCTTCTTCCTTACGATCGAGAAGAAAGCCCTTGAAATTCTCGCTGTGCACTAGAGCCGTATTCTCAACGATATCTCTTCCTCCGAGCATGCCCAGTTTCTTTCTATCCTCAGTGATCAAAGCGATTCCATGTCTGACAGCATCGTGCGGAGACTTTATCTTCAATTTCTTGCCGTTGAGAAGTATCTCTCCTTCATCGGCCCTGTCAGCTCCGAAGAGAATATTCACCAGTTCACTTCTTCCCGATCCGACCAGTCCCCCAATTCCGAAAACCTCGCCTCTCTTTACTGAGAAAGTAACACTGTCGACTACTCCCCAGCTGGATATGTTTTTAACTTCAAGAGCAACATCGCCAATATCAACTTTCTTTCTCCTGTAGAATAGAGAGGCATCTCTTCCCACCATCTTCCTGATGATCTCTTCAACGGTTATGTTTTCAATTGAGAAAGTTCCCATGCTCCTTCCGTCCTTAAGGACGGTGACTCTGTCTCCTATTTCGAAAATCTCTTCAAGGTAATGAGAGATGTACACGATGCCGATACCGCGATCTCGCAGATTTCTTACGATATCCATGAGAGCCTTCGTTTCGTCCATTCCTAAAGAGCTGGTCGGTTCATCCATTATCAGAACCTTCGCGTCTCTGTAAAGAGCCTTGACAATTTGCAGCATCTGCTTCTGAGAAGCCGAGAGCTCTTCAACAAGAACATTGGTCGGGAGGTGCATCTTCAGAGCCTCGATGATTTCATTCACTTTATCCGTCTGTCTCTTGGTGTCAACAACAAATGGAAGTCTCCCTGTTAACTCATCGCCGAGATAGACATTATCGGAAACGGTAAGAGAGTCTACCAGTTCGGCATCCTGATATATTGTAGAAATACCCATCTCTATTGACTGGCGCGGAGTTAGGCCCTCGACTCTTTTGCCATCGATTTTTATCAGCCCGGCCTCGGGTGAAATCGCTCCGGAAAGAATCTTGATCAATGTGGATTTTCCGGCCCCATTCTCTCCAACCAGGCAATGAACCTCTCCCGGAAGAAGCTCAAATGATACGTCATTAAGAGCCTTATGGTTTCCGTAAATTTTCGTGGCCTTCTCCATTTCGACTATCGGATTTCTCTGCATATCTTTTCACCCTTATCAAAAGATTATCTAAAAGGGGGGACGAAGAGCTCTGCTCTCATCCCCCCTGGAATCTCGATTCTGTATCAGTAAAGCGAATTGTATTGCGGGAAGTACTCTCTTGTCAGATCTATCCAGACTGGATCGACATCCCAGGGAACTACTTTCGTCTTGTCATCTATCGTTTCGGGAGTGATCGGAGTGTTGGGCAGGAGGATCTGCTGATTCAGATCGGTTATGAGTTCCTGAGTGTAAGCATGGAGCGCAAGGAAAGATACGAATCCTTCCCAACCGGGTGAAGTCGAGATCGAGTAATCGATGCTTCCTTCTTTGATAAGCTCAATTCCGTAGGGTGCACCGTTTGTTGTGATTACCCTGATCGGGTTGTTTAGCAGACCTCTTGTCTTCAACATTCTGACAACCGCCGCTGCCATTTCCTCGTTGAAGATGAAAAGGTTGGAGAATTCGTAACCGGACTCGATCAAATCCTGAGCTTGATCGACGGCAACAGTAGGAGTATACTGGCCATCTCTGATTGCAACGATCTCGTTCTTTCCCAGTTCTTCAACTTTCGGTTCGAAAGTGTTTCTGAACATCTGAACGGGAACGTGCTCGAAAAGTCCCATGATGCAAGCAATATTTTCGCCCGGATATTTGTCTGCGATGTAGTTGGCGATGTTTTCTCCCATACCTTCCCAGTCAAAGTCAATACATGCAACTATATCGTCGTCTGACTGGAGGACCTGACCAACGTTGTCTGTTACAACTAGAGGTATCCCTGCCTTCGCGGCTTCTCTTGCGGCAATGAAAGCACCATTAGGGTTGAAAGAGAAGACACACATACCGTCAACACCCATGTTTACCAGAGTGTTGATATTCGTAATCTCTTTCTCTGTATCATAGTCGGAGTTAAGTACGATCACTTCTACGCCGACGAGACTTGCCGCATACTCGAATCCTTCAACATCCTTTCTGTACCACGTATCGGGTCCCGGAGTCACGTAACCATAAGTAAGACCTGCAAGAAGAGCTTCTCCTCCAAGGATCACTGCAAGTAGAAGAAGAAGCATTACCGAACGCCTGACATGTCTCATAGCTTTACCTCCTTTTTGGAAAATGAATTGACAAATACTATCGGGGAATGCCCGGAACAATTATATCAATGATGGACGTTGTTGAAGAATTCCACTAACGCCTCCTGTAATTCGACAAAGGACGATTACAGACCTAATTGGTCGAATAGAGCCAAATATCCTTCTTATCTGAAAAATTGCGAGTTCGACGCGAGTTATTCTTTGCTTTGAGCAATAAATTATTCGTGGCTTTTTCTTTGGGTCGCGAAGGACAAAGTTCTAATTCTGCAATGATATACTGTTTTTGATCCCGTACCATGTGTGAGAGGCAGGTCGAAGCAATATTCCCGTTGCGGATCTTTACTGTCAGGCTTTTGGCTTTGTGGATTTTGGCAGTGAATCTCTCCGTGTGATCGCTGACAACACCTGTTCAACTACGAAGCAATCATTTAGGGGGGAAGAAAGATGGAAGGATTTGTAGTGGTTCCAGGAGGTAGAATATGGTATGAAGTTAAGGGCGGAGATACTGAAGGTATCCCGCTGCTAACGATTCATGGCGGACCGGGCGTTCCTCACAACTACTTGGAGACACTCGAAACACTTAACAACGAAAGACCTGTGGTATTCTACGACCAGCTGGGTTGCGGAAAATCAGACAGAACTTCAGAGAAATCTCTGTGGAGAATCGAGCGCTTTGTCGAGGAGATAGAGCTTTTGCGAAGTGAATTAGCCTACCCGGAAATTCACCTGCTAGGGCAGTCCTGGGGAACAATTCTTGCCTGCGAATACGCTCTGAAATATCCTGAGACTGTCAAGAGCATCGTTCTCTCAGGTCCGGCAATGAGTATTTCAAGATTCGAAAGCGATGCCAGAAGGCTAATGGAGAAGCTTAAAGTTTCATCTAGAGAGGCAATCAGTAGAGCAGAGAAAAGCGGCAACTTCAACCAAGAAGATTATCAGAAAGCAGTGTCGGAGTTCTACGGCAAGTTCGTTTGCAGAATGGAACCATGGCCAGAGTGCATGAATGAGGCCGTCGCAGGCATGGGGGAAGACGTCTACAATTATATGTACGGACCTAGCGAATTCACCGTAACCGGTGTCCTGAAGGGTTACGACTGCAGTTCGCGGCTCGGCAAAATCAGCTGTCCCGTTCTGCTGACCTGCGGCGAGCACGACGAGGCAACACCGGAGGCAACCGCTTTCTACAGAGAGAAGTTTCCGAACGCTGTAATGAGAGTATTTGAAGAGGCTTCTCATGAGCACCATCTCGAAAAGCCGTTCGAATATATCAGGGAAGTTAGACAGTTCCTGACCCGTGCTGAATCGAAATCTTAACGGAACCTGTTTTCAAGATCGTCGCCGCTCTTTTGAGAGTCCTCTGGTACAGCAATAAGGGTCAGTTCTATCGAATCGAAGGTGTGTAAATGATCAGCTCCGTGCCGGTCGGGATACTTCGTACTCTTGTGAGGTCGGGGTTGTATTCCATAATCTCAGAGGCGCTAATTCCATACATTTCGGCTATGGACCTCAATGTCTCGTTCCACCCTATTGTATGAATGAATCCAGTTCCCACGGACCAGTTGTTGTCTACTTCAGCATTTATTACATGCCTGTCCATCACGTAATCCATCATGATTTCCGAGATGTCGAGCATGATGTTTCTTTGAACGGGCCTGCCTTCAAACATGTAATATCCGCCTCCGCCACCTGCTCTATAGCTGTTCAAGACGATCTCATATGTCTCGTTCATATCGAGAGGCTTTCCATTTCTCCTCAGGCTGAGAACTCTCTCTCCGAGAGGTCTATCCACGGCGATTATGTAATCTATTCCCTCCCACATGTAATAGTCTTTGTGCAAAGACTTTGAATTAATGCAGCCCTCCGAGAGAGCGATCTCATTGTCGGTGTAAGCAAAGCACTCGGCGCTTTTCTCGAGGGCGGCCTTGATATCTGCGCCAGTTACTCTAAGTACTTTCAGGGTACTTGAAGAGGGATAGACAGAAATAATATCGCGAAAAGTGATGGGTCCCGTCATCCATCCAGTAATCTCGTCCGTTAGGATCGAGGCACAAGAAATACTCGCGCCTGATGCTTCCATCTGCACCTTGTTGATAAACTCAACTAGAGCATTGTCTTTCAACGCGGCTTCAAAATGGTCTCCTATATAGAAGTCTCCCACGGCGAAACCGGCACGCTGATCGAGCCAGTTCTGAACATGGTTCTCGAAATCTCCGAGCTTTTCCATCAAAGCTATGTCTGCATTATATGCCCTCATCGACACAAGACCTGCGGATCTGTCGATAATCTGCCAGCCACCATCTCTCTTCTCAAGTCCCAGTTCAACTCTGCCGACGAAGCTTCCTCGACTCGAAGGCTGAGAAACAACAACTCCATCTACTATCTCCGAAATGGTTCTGTGCTGATAACCGGTCAACATCACATCAATTCCCTCGACTCGTTTCAGTATCTCGTAACCGACATTTTCTCCAGAAAGCTCTTCGGTGGGCTCCCCAGTTGCCAGATCTCTTTCAAAACCTCCGTGGTAAGCGACTATTAAAACATCTGCCTCTTCTCTCAGCAAAGCAACGTATTTCTCAGCGACACAAACAGGATCCAGAAAGGAAAGACCGGCAATATGTTCGGGATCTTCCCATTTCTGTGTGAGAGTCGTTGTAAGGCCGAGAATCGCGATCCTTAGCTTCTCATCGTCACTTTCGAGGGTGAGTATCTCATAGGGGGGGAAGACAGGATCTTCACTGCCTTCAAAGACCACGTTTGCACAAAGAAAGGGGAACTCTGCGCAATTTACAGCTTCCTCAAGAAGCTTTGGCCCGTAGCTGAACTCATGACTCCCTATTACGGAAGCGGTAAATCCAATCATGTTCATGGCACTTATTACGGGATTGACAGTAGAGTCATCCATTCTTGCAAAGTAGTATGAAAAAGGGGTTCCCTGAATCAGGTCTCCCGTATCTATGACAATCGTACTCGGATTGGTCGATCTCATATGATTAACGAAACTCGACACCTTTGCCAGCCCCACATCGGCGAATTCCCCGGTTGTATAATCTATTGGGAAGACGTTTCCATGAATGTCACTCGTATGGATAATCGTGAGCAAAAGATTAGAAGCAAGCAACAGAGTTGAGAAAGAGATAATGAAGATTAAAGAAAGCAGTCTCCGCATTTCATCCTCCCTTCATCTCGAACTGGCGCAGTCCGGCGAGAAATGAAAGCGGGATGCCTGAGCATCCCGCAGAGTTCTATCGCTCTTCTAGCTTCGAATCGATCATGAAGATTCCATTCACGTGGTCGCCGACCATTTTCAGCCTCTTGACTATGTTCCTGAATGTCTTCTCTTCCTCCACCTGCTCCGTGACATACCACTGAAGAAAATCATTCGTAGCGTAATCCCCGTCTTCATCGGAAATAGTAACGAGATTGTTGATCCTTGAAGTTATATATTTCTCATGTTCAAGCCCTTTTTCGAACACATCGAAAATCGACTTGTATTCAATAGTCGGTTTCTCGATGCCAGGAATATCAACGGTTGCATCTACGTCCTTAAGGTAGTCAATGAACTTCATTGCGTGTTCTTCTTCTTCTTTTGCCTGTTTCCACATGAAGTTCTCCGTTCCAAAGTATCCATTCTTGTGAGCCCAGGCGGCCATACCCATGTAAATGAACGCAGATTCAAACTCGGCCTTTATCTGGGCGTTGATTTCCTTTTCCATTCTTGCTGTTATCATACTCAGCCTCCTTCTCAATTCTGTATAAACGTCAACACTTCCTTCATGATATTTTACCACCCCGAAGAGAAGTCACAAACTATCTTAATGAGAAGTACCCGAAACGTCGCGGAAAGCTGTTCTAATAGACTTATACATTCAAGCTTTTTCTCGATTACTCATCGGCTTTCGATTTGGATTGACAATCTCATAAAGGTATAATTTCTACATCGTGATAACCTGATTTCACTACAAAGGGGGTAATGACAGTGAGGAAGATTTTCTTGTTCTTCTCAGTACTGCTGATTGCAGCGGCGCTGATGGCTGCACCACTGAAAGTAGCTTTTATCTACGTAGCACCGGTCGGCGACGGTGGCTGGAGCACCATGCACAATGCCGGTAGGCTTCACGTCGAGGCAGTCTTCGGGGACCAGGTTGTAACTGATTTCATTGAGAGCGTTCCTGAAGGGGCAGAAGCGGAAGTTGTTTTCAGAGGATACGCTCAGAGAGGCTATGACCTTGTCTTCGGAACAAGCTTCGGTTATATGGACAGCATGGTCAAGGTTGCGCAGGCTTTCCCGGATTCAACCTTCATGCACTGTTCCGGTTACATGACTACCGACAATCTCGGGACTTATTTCGGCAGAATGTACGAGCCGAGATTTCTCAGCGGACTGATCGCCGGAGCTATGACTGAGAGCAATATCATCGGTTACGTTGCCGCATATCCAATACCCGAGGTTATTCGCGGAATCAACGCCTTCGCGATGGGTGTGCAGTATGTCAATCCCGATGCAAAGGTCCATGTTGTTTGGTCCAACACCTGGTTCGATCCTGCGAGAGAAAAAGAAGCCGCAGAATCTCTTCTTGACGTAGGCGCAGATGTTATCACACAGCATCAGGATTCACCCTCTCCACAGCAGGCGGCAGAAGACAGAGGCGCGCTTTCAATAGGATACAACAGCGACATGACCGCCTTCGCTCCAAACGCATTCCTCGCAGCCCCTGTATGGAATTGGGGTCCCTTCTACGAGTACGTAGTGAGAAACGTGATTGAGGGAACCTGGACCAACGAACAGTACTGGGGAGGCATCAAGGAAGGTGTCGTCGAAATCTTCGTCGGTGAACTCGTCCCCGAAGGTATCGCAAAGCTCGTGAAGTCAATGAGAGAGGCAATCGTCCAGGGGCTTATGCATCCCTTCGACGGACCTGTTTACGACCAGACGGGTGCGCTGAGATATGCAGAAGGCGAGAAGCCTACCGACGCAGAGCTTCTCAGCATGGATTGGTTTGTAAGCAACGTAGTGGGAAAGATTCAATAACAATTGTGAGGGGCCGCCCGG
>DSBT01000101.1 GCA_011045915.1 Mesotoga infera | reverse complement strand
AGACGAATCGGCTTCGATGATTCTCGATAGAAGCCTTTTTATTGGAAGTCCTAAATTCCTCATGCACAGCTTCATGCTTTTCGAACACCTCCGGGAAACTTCCTTGCGGCAAGGTGACACCAGGCTACCGCAAGAGCGTCGGCAGCATCATCGGGTCTCGGAGTCTCCTTCATCCGAAGAAAGGCTTTCAAAGTCCTCTGAACCTGTCCTTTCTCGGCTCTCCCATAGCCTGTAACTGCAAGCTTCACTTGATGGGGAGTATATTCAAAAATCGGTACTTCATGCCTCCTCATGGCAAGAAGAATTACTCCCCTCGCTTCGCTCACCTGTATCGCAGTGGTGACATTCCTGAAAAAGAAAAGCTCCTCAACCGCCGACTCGTCTGGACTGCATTCCTGTATAAGTCTTTCCAACTGATCATGGATTTTCAGAAGTCTGTCTGGAATCGGTTCATCCGGTTCCGTTCTGATGGCGCCATATGAAACGAGTTCAATCTTTGAAGCCCTCATCTCGAGCACACCGTATCCAACAGTACCAAAACCCGGATCAATTCCCAGAACCCTCACACAAGCCGGCAATTACCAGCACCTCCAAAAAAACCAAACCATCATTATAGAAAAACAGAATTGAGTACAAATCCCCTCAGATTAGAATCGCAAGTTCAATCTCTCATCGGCTTCCCGAAATCTCAAGTGCGAAACCGGCATCGCGTGCTCAGATCAGTTTGACCAACAATCCGGTGATAGTCTTGAAGTTAATGCCCTGAACATATTCTAACCGCATGCAGCCCGAAAGAAGTTAAGCAGATATTGACCGGAAGATCTTCTTGCTTGCGATTGTCTTCTGAAACTGTACAAGAAGTCACTTCATAAATAAAAAGAGAGCCCCTAAGGACTCTCTCTGGCGGGGACGACGAGACTTGAACTCGCGGCCACCGGTGTGACAGACCGGCATGATAACCAAACTTCACCACGTCCCCGAACAGATAAGATTTTACATTACTCGCATCTTTCTGTCAATAGCCCGATATGCCGTGATGATATTGCTGTTAAATGAGAAAGCCAAGCAATAACTACGGGCAAATGAAGTGATCCGTAGTGAATAGTATAGAGCAAACCAGAATATGGAAGAACTTATCATCACCGGGAGCTACCACCAAATTCTGGAGAAGACTACATATGGCCCCATATGTCTTTTAATGATTCAATGCGTACACACATCACGTACACTACATTCTATCGTGTACTTCTCTTAATAATCACAGTAATATTACAATAGTACTGTGGAATTCTGCGATTTAGGTAACACAGGACAGATATCTACGAATATTTAGTGCTAATCATATCTAATTTAATTAATTGCTATTTTCTATATGAAATATATAATTATATTATTTTAGTACATTAACTAAATAGAAAAGAGGGAACTTTGATGTTTAAGAGGTGTTTTTTGATTTTTCTTTCGTATTCCTGTAGGTTTTGACATTTGGACTGACTGGTGGCGTGATCACAAGAGTGGAGGACCCCGGCTGCTATTTGTATGAATGCGATTGTTTCTTGTATTCAGAATTTTCTTACAGCAAAGAGTTGATAATTAATACGAGATTTGTACCCTACGCAGTATATTGCTGTATTTCTACAGAAGCACGTCATTACGACGCAAACAACAACCCTTTGAGTTTATATGCAAGCGCTTACGGAGAATGCAGATACTCGATTGACGCAAGTCCGTGGAGCTGGGAGTACGTGGATGTTGACTGCGAAGGATTTGGCGTAGCCAGCTGCAACAAATGCACAATAATGTTCTATTTCTTCCAAATCGAAGATGACTTTGAAGCCGAAGCTGTGAGTGAAAGTTGTTTTTGCTCCGATCTTTGACATATGAATTGAGGAGGTGATTCGTATGGCTAAAAAGGTAGCGATATTGCTTGTCGTTTCGTTGATTTCGTCGGCGATGCTTTTTTCCGGTACTCTGTCCGGTTACCTTACAGAACGGATGGGCTGGACATACATCGCGAGCGGAAGCGATGTCGAAATGAGTATTTATCCACCGGAAGGAGTCTGCGCACTCGCAGATGAGCGTATTTTCTATGGACAGATCAGAATTGGGGATTCAACTGTCAACATAGCAATCATGAACGTCGAGCCTCCGATCCTCTGGATCGACAGCGATTACGACGGCTGTTTTCTAAACGACATTCCGATGAAGGGACAATATAGAGGGGCCGTTATAAATGAAAGCCGCGCCTATAAATTCAGTCAACAGTTAAGGGTCGAATATCTTTCCAACGGGAATTCATCTTACATGACCCAGGATATCGAGATTCACGCGATCCTTCCAAAAAAGGAAGGCGTCGAAGTCGACTACTTGCTCATGAGTAGAAGAGAAGGTTTGCTGGAAGTCGACGGAGAGCTGATCGAAATCGCCCTGTTTCCTACCGCGCCCGATGGCCTGGCCGAAAAGATAGACGAAGTCTTCATCGGAATAGATCTGGACAGAGATGGATCTATAGACATGGTTCACAAGAATCACGAGCTTTTCGAAGCGACCAGCGTCATAAGAATCAACGATAAGAACTACAGAGTAAGCGAGATCAGCAGGGACGGCAGAAAAGTCACATTCGAACAGGTCGATGAAGATGCCCAGAATAGGCCTCTGTTGAAAAAGGGTTCGATCGCACCTCTGTTCGAAGCCAGAGACGTATTTGGAGAGACCTTCTCTATGAGCGATTACCTCGGAAATCCCATCATTGTAGTCGTGACTTCGAAGACACCGCTTGAAGTCTTCACAGGTGGATTTCCATGCGCTACCGATGACTGCGAAGATACCGGCAGAGAAGAGAAGAGGCTTAGAAGTCTTCTGAGTGAACTTGTCGCATGGAACGAGTACTCCGCAAAACCGGATGTTGAGCTGTTGTGGCTTTACTCCGGCGGTGAGATCAGTTCTGCAGACTCTCTTGACGAATACTCCTGGTTGCACCTGATAGCCGATAAATCGGTGGTGGAGCTTTACAGCACGCCGTTGTCGAACGGCATGTTCCTGATCTCGAAGGACGGTAAGATCGAGTATCTTGACGATTATGTCCTCCAGGCGGGCGATGGCTCGATTCCCACATGTCCGGTGTTCAGAATTCCCACTTTCGGGATTACCAGTTATATTTGGTTCAGGGAATTCGTTTTCGACAAATGATGCAGTGCTTATCCTCCAGAGAAAATGGCCGTAAGAACTCTGTCTTCCATACGAGTGTTTCCATATATTACGGATGCAAGAGCAAAGAGCATACTTTCAAATTGGTGTTCATAGTGTAGATAAAGAGTGCTAAATCACTTTGCTCGTTTCAGGTCGGATAAATTCGCATTTGGTTTTGGGTAAGAAAAGATATATCATTGAGTTGCAAAGGATGTCCCCGCGTCCTGTTGCAAGTTGGTTCCAGACCCAAGGAACTAGGGAGCCAACCTCCCTCCTGAAGAATTTTCCACCCCGAGGGCCGCCGATAGCGGCCCTTTTGTTGAAATGATCTCGTTTACATGCTAGAATAAATCTCGTTGGGCGACGTAGCCAAGGGGTCAAAGGCGGAGGTCTGCAAAATCTCTACTCAAGGGTTCAAATCCCTTCGTCGCCTCCAGGAGAGGGTAGATTTGCCCTCTCTTTTTCTATCTCTCTGGCGATTCTGCCATAGACTTCCTCTCTGTTTTCGGGAGTGATTTCGATGCTCCTAATTCCCATCGAAGCCTTCAGATGACCTATGAATGAGAAGTTGCCCTTTCTTAGGACGCAGAGACAGTGCCTTGCTCGCCTTAGAGAGGATACTACCGCTTGCTGGAACTCGGGAGAGTCTTCCTCGAGAAAACCTATCTCATCCATTATCAGTACATTATCGGATGGGATTTCCATAGTTCCGAGAAGTCTCGTCGCCGATACGAACCCTTCTTCAACAATTCTCAACCGCCCGTTGTCTCTACAACCTATGAGAAACGAATTGCCACCAAAGAAATTAATGTGAAGCTCTACAAGACTCTCGTCAAAGTGTGTCTCAAACCCTGTGAACTTGGTCAAGCCCTTAACTCTTTCTACAAGATAACTCTTTCCTGCATTTCTCTCTCCCGTAATGAAAAACTTCATAGGAATTCCCCCAACATTATCAACGAAGACTCATGAAGGCAGCAACGGCCACCACTTCCGCCTCCATAATACTCTATCTGCAACACGCATTAGTATACCTTAATGGCTGGGTTCATACGCTCCATGACAAATAAACTTCAGAAGATCTTCTGTGTCTTATTTGTGAAGCGTGGTCCGCTTCTTCCATAATCGAGAAGCAAATATGGACAATTAAGACGAATGAGAAAACACACCAGTTCTGCAAGAGAAACCTTATCCGAACTGAATGCAAAGGATATGCTAAATGCCTCGAGATGCGGTAGAATAGTCGTTGAAGAGCGTCTCACCGCTTTGAGAGTCGTTTGCAAAATGTGCAGTATAGCGACCGACAACAGAATAGAGGTCTATTCGGTTTGGTTTTTCAATCACTTTCTGTTACAGAATCACTTCAAGCAGATGGGCGTATTTGGCGAAGCTACACTAACGATCAACATGGAGTTCTTCTGGAGGTAGAGATGAAGGTTCTGCTATATTCCGAAGGTAAAAAGCTTTTCAGTAAATCAGGCGTGGGAATGGCACTCAAACATCAGATGTCCGCTCTTGACAAGGTGGGTGTCAAATACACAACGAATGAGGAAGACCGCTTCGATATCGTTCACATCAATACGATTGGACCCGGGGCGGAAAGAGTTCTCAAGAAATCAAAGAAGTCGGGGATTCCTATTATTTACCACACACATACAACCTATGAGGATTTCAGAAACTCGTTCACTTTTTCGAACACGATTGCTCCCTTGCTGAAGAAGAGACTGATTAAACTATATTCCTCGGCTGACTTTCTGATTTCACCCACGGAGTATGCCAAGAAGTTGATCATGAACTACGGTATCACTCTGCCGATCAAGGCAGTTTCGAATGGTGTCGATAATAAGAAATTCACTAAGAGCAAATCTTTGGCTGAAAGCTTCCTTTCTGAAAACCAAATCCACAAACCCCTGGTCGTCTCCGTAGGGCTCCCTTTCGAGAGGAAGGGCGTAATAGACTTCTGCCAGATCGCCGATACGAGGAAGGATCTGACATTCTACTGGTTTGGAGCGAAGATAAGCAGTCTCCTGCCTGCAAAGATAAGACGTCTTCTCAAGAACCCTCCAGATAACGTGAAATTCCCCGGATTCATTCCACAGGAGATGATTATCGGTCCATACTCCGCCTGTGATGTCTTCCTCTTTCCAAGCTATGAGGAAACTGAAGGAATTGTCGTTCTGGAGGCACTGGCTACTGAGGCTCCAATTGTCCTCAGAGACATTCCGGTTTACAGTGAATGGATGAAACATGAAGAGAACTGTCTCAAAGGCAATAACAACCAGGAATTCATCAAACATATCGATAGACTGCTAGAAAGCAACAGTCTCCGGAAGAAACTATCTTCATGCGGAAAGGAGACCGCTTTGGAAAGAGATCTTTCGATAATCGGCCAAAAGCTGAAGAATATCTATCTTGAGGTTCTTGATAATAAGCTATGAAGAAATCGACCAGAAACTCTGTGATCGCGATCGCGTTGAGTATCCTGATCATACTGATT
>DSBT01000100.1 GCA_011045915.1 Mesotoga infera | reverse complement strand
TTACTTGGCCTTTCTACCCTTTTGCATTTTGATTCGGAAAACGAATATAGAAGTCTGGCTAGATCATTCTTAGTCTACGTGTTGCTGTGAAGTCAATTCAAGCTCTTTGCTTTTTGAAAGGAGGCCTTGGGAAAGATGAGCGAGGAGCACAGATAGCTGTTTTTCCTTCAAGTGCTTTGTTCGAAGCCGGATATTTTCACGGGCGCATTAGTGTCCCCCTTATCTGATATAGGTTATCGTCACTTGAGCTTGACAAGGACAATTCATTGTTGGCTACTTGTCTAAAATAATGAACCTTTTATTTGCCAAGAGCAAGGACTAGATCCCGTATAGGAACACTACGGGATGACAATCTGAGGGATTCTGAAAATCTTTGGTCCTGTCATGCTGAACTTGATTCAGAATCTCGCTCCTTCAATAAGACGAGTCGATAAAGAGCATTGTCGATACGTTCGCTGCGCTCACCGAGAGGACGAGATTGCTTATTGTTGCCCCTTATCGAGATCATGAACCAGATCCCGTATAGGAACACTACGGGATGACGAAGTGAGACACTTCCGAAAGCCGCTTCTCTTCACCAGACCCCAGACCCTGCAATCGATATCCTGCTCTTGATTCCGTCATGCCGGACAGTGATCCGGCATCTCGATCTTGGTTTTTGAGCTTGGCCAAGAACGAAGAACAGATCCTTGCTCTCTGGAACGAACAACGTTTTCGGCGAACGGATAACCGTTCAACGGTCAACCGTTTCTCTTGCTCTTTCCTAACACGAACCCGCAACCCCGAACCTCGTTTTCTCCTGCTTGCAACCGACAACACGGAACTTGGAACTGCACCACACACACTGCGAAGGCAGAAAGGGGAAGAATTCCTTCCTCCTTTCTCATGAACTATGCTGCTGTAGTTCCATTCAGCCAGCCTGGAAATGACCGAGCACGTTCACGGTCACGAATCAAAACCCAATAAGGTGATTCATGCGGAATCTATGAGTTCGGGGCAGAGCGAATCCAGTATTCGCCGGATGGCTGGCAGAAAATGAGTAGGTTTGAACGAAGTTCTTGATCTTTTCGCCCACTATGAAGAATTGGCGTCTGATTTTCGATTTTTTCCAGAAAAAGTACTTCCGGGGGCAAAAGTTACTTCCGATATCGGAAGTAGTTTACAATCCTTGTGTAGTCCTTCGGGATTCCGTTTCTTCCCATTGCGTTGGCGCTCGGTCCCGTAATTCCGTATGATGTGGAGAGCTGTTGCATGCTGCTGGCAAGAAAGAGCGACAATCCATCATTCTGAGCTTGTTTCCACATCTCGTTCTTTGTAGATAAACATAGATGACTTTCATGTGAACCATGGTGGCATAATCTCTTTGCATGGAGGTGTCCCTTGGGCGGTGCAGGTGAAGGGCCCTGCTTAGCTATTCTTTTCCGTTTTTTTACTCTTTCCTTCTCTATTCCTTTTTCAATGACCTTTTTTCTTATTCTTGTCTCGCTGATTCATTTTTCCGTTACTTTCACGCACTTCGTGAGACCACTATCCTCACAAGAAACCTGATAGAATATATCTTAATATGGTAAGGCACTCTTTGAAAGACAGAAGTGGAAAAGCCTTTCCAAAAAGGAGAAAGTATCATGAAAAGTCTATTGAAATCTGCCCTGGCATCGCTTCTGATCTTTCTTGCATATTCAACCTCACTCGCCGCAGTCAATTTTGAGGCACCTCTCATAGCGACAGCTATGAGTGATGGTACTGGCCCAATAATACTCGGATTTGTGTGTGGAAAGTTGAATATCCCCTGCAGAAACGATCTGATGATAACAGCACAACAGCTCAAGGAACTGCTCGAAAGACCGGACCACCCCAAGACACTTGTAATTGCCACAGGGACCCTTATTGAGGGTGAGGCCTGTAAGGAGTGTGGGGGAATAGAGATCGACGTAGCTGAGGAGACGCAAAGAATCGAAGAGTTGATTGAATTGGCTAAATCAATGGCTTTACCGATTATCGGAATGCACCTTGACGGAACTTTTCCTACACCAGAACAGACATTTCGCCCGGCCATAGATTCAATAATGCCGTATGCCGATTTGATACTTCTGGTCTCTCCCGGGGAATACGCTAAGTATCTCAGAGATCTTTCCGAAGTAAGGGGAATTCCACTTATTGAGGTGAAAGAAACATCGGGAATCGCTCAGGTACTGCTTGAGATCTTAGCAAAACCCTGAGAGTTCTCTCTCATAACAGGGGCAATGCTATCATTGGGTTGACACATAATACTCACTTAATTGGGAAAGTACTGTATGCCTGCAATTGACGGCTTCGGTTCTTAATTTCCCGAAAGGATTGTATTTAGCTGTGAAGCTGTTGAGGGAGCTCTCTTATTGATTTTCTTGCCTAACCTAGAAGAATGAAAATAGCCATAGAAGACACTATAATCCAGACAACTATTCCCAAACACACTATAGAAAATGAATCTAAGATACCGACTAAGAAGATTAGGAAGAAAGGAAAAGATCGCACTTCTTCCAGTAAGTATAGAGGAGATTAGAACAGGGATAACTTTGAACAAGATGAGAAACAAACTGGAGAAATACAACTCGGACATTTTCCTGTGGATAAATGTGAAGTCTACAAGACGCACAACTGACTGGCAAACAGCGCGAAATCCTTTCCAAGTTTAAGGTTTAGGCACCTCCAATCTACTTCGAAACCCTGCAAAAAACCTAGTAACACGCTCACAATCTCCATAACCATTTCAGGGTAATGATCTCATGCGTTCTTGAACTCTGGGCAAACAAGCAATGCAGACCATGTCTTTCAATCATTGTCATTAGCCTAAGAAATGCAATTCGTGCAATGGAAATGCTTGTTTCTGCAAACGAAGATTTCGGAAACAAGAATTCGTTCTGTTCCAAAAAAGGAATCCAGAGACCATTTCAGAACTCTCAACTGTCCAGTGTCATAAAAAGATTGTTCAAGGATTCCACAAGAGATGGGTGAGCAAAAACAGCTTCTTTCAGAGAATTATATGGAAGCCCACCCATCATGGCAATCTGGATAGCAGCCATAATCTCTCCTCCCTCGACCCCGAGAATAGCAGCGCCAATAGTCTCGTCTGTTTTGGAATCTACAATCGCCTTCATCATTCCTCGTGTCTCCTCCGTTTACAAGGTTCTCTCTCAAAACTCTAAAATCGTCGTATGCAATGTGGGTAAAGGCTGGTCCCCCTTTCACGTCTCCTATAGCATAGACACCCTCCGATGTGGTTTCCAGTTTGCTATTGACCTTTATGAAACCTCTGTTGTCAACCTGAACTCCACTCTTTTCCAAATTCAGATCAGGTGTATTGGGCAACCTACCAGTCGCAAGCAACAAATGACTCCCGACCAATGTAGTTTCCTTTTCTGGGGACTTTAATGTCAGGCTGATCATATCTGCGAAGCTACTTACTTCTACCGGCTCAGCACATAGGAGGACCTCGATGCCTTCGTCTTTCATAATCTCCAGAACCGTACTAGCAATGTCCTCGTCTTCACGAGAAAGGAGCTGCTTATCATTCTGAATAACAGTTACTTTGCTTCCAAAGCGTCTGAACATCTGCCCAAACTCCAGACCAACGTAGCCACCACCAATGACTATCAAGTGTCCCGGAAGTTTGTCAAGCTCCATTATAGAGGTGGAGTCGTGAGCAACTACTTTGTCCAAACCCCTTATATTAGCCTTTGCCGGAGATGTCCCGGTGTTTATAACAGTGACATCTGATTCAAGTAACTTCGTATTCCCATTTGGAAGACTTACTTCGAGTTGTCTTCCTCCGACAAAATGCGAGCTGCCTTCTATTAATAAAAGATTTTGAGAATCCAGAATCCTTTTTTGATGCCTTCTCTAAAGCTCTCAACCACCTGTCTTTTTCGCTGGATTACCCTTTCCAGATTGATAGAAAAACTACTGACATCAACTCCAAAATCGCCAGAGGCGTTCCTCCCTGGCCCGAACCAATAACTATCGCATCGAATCTTCTGCTGTCTAGCATTTTGAACCCCTCTCTAGTTTAGCTTAATTAATATTTGGTATTGGTCGAATCTGACTGTCTTCAATCATCTGCTCTTCTCCGATTGTGAGAAAAATCCTGTCTCCAGACATGATGGAAAAGATTCAGTTGTTGCGAACACAAAGTAACAACGCAAAGAAGTGGGCATTATCTTCATTCTCAGATTCTCCTAGACGTGAATATGGTTGGTTCTACTCTCAGAGTTAAGAACAAGACTCCCGATTCAGAGAACTGCTTTCTCTGAATCGGGAGTTCTTTCAAGTAATTATAGTGTTCTTAACCAGTAGGATTAGTGCTGAACAGAAGGTCCATATGCGGAGAATGTCAACTGGGTTCGAATATTGGCTTGTCTCATTCCATCAACAATCAGTGGACTGGAAACACCTTGCGCTCTTCCTATTCCAAATTCTTCAGAGATGATTATACAATCGAACTTGAATCCTGGTTCATATGGATGCATGATAATGGGCGACGCGGAATGATAGTGAATAATCATTGGATCTTTCCCGGAGGGGGTCCTATCGATATTGTATTCCCCATACACTAACATTGATCCAGCCGGAACTAGCTTTCCCTGTTCGCCGCCATATTCGCCATAGAGAACGGTATCTTCCATGACCATTATCATGAATCCACCGTCTCTAATAACCCAGCCTTCGGAAGGCACTTCTTCTCCTGAGCTTACATAGGCACGGTACTCTTCTCTGGGATCGACAGCAAATGGCATTGCTGAGGGGAGTCCGGGACCAAACTGTTTCTCGAAATATGCATCTGCTTCAGCCAGGACTTCTGCAATCTCTTCATCGCTTCGCCCCATTACATCTTTATGATACCACATTGAAAGATCTCCTTCAACCGGCGCTAAATCTGCATTATAGCGACCCGCTGCCATATAGACTATGTACTTGTCGAAGCCTTGAGGGGTTGGAGTTACTGCAAAACCCGTAATCGAAACTGCTAGTGCTGCGATAACAGTTAATATGATACTCACGGTCAGTTTTCTGGTCATTTCTATCCACCTACCTTTATTGAGATGAATTGATCATATCAACCAATTACAGGTGGGTTCTGTAATCTGCACTACAAAACTGACAATTACGAGATGATGAGGTGTCTCACAAGTCAAATAGAATGAATGATATCCATAATCTTTCTCAATTAGTGATGGTTTAGGTGGTTGTGAATGACCACAATATTGTAAGCGAGAATCTTGAGGCCGATTGGTATATCAAAGTCTCTGTTCCTTATGTACCATATGGATTCTGAACCATCAATGATATCTTTAAGTTTTGAATTGGTTCTCTCTATTTCTTCTTATCTAGGTTTGTATCTTGGTCAGCAGCAGCAAAACCAGCAACCGCAATATCGCTATGACATCGTACTCTTTGTTCCTTCGCCCCCCATTCTTTACAGTTCCCTTTGCTATGAACTTGTCCATCCTTGTGATAACATTTATTCAGGCCTTCCTTAAGGTTCATAATTAATTCAATGCTATCATCATTGAATCTTTTGGATGCCCTCCTCCTTTTCGTAAAGCCCAAATATATCTGCAGCTAGTAGCTGATGAAGCTCAAAAGAGAATAGGCAGAGTTCGCAGAAGGTGATAGATATGAAGAGTAAGAATCTTTCAAACTTGAAAACGACGACCGGGTCTAAACAGTTGATGAAATTGACCCTCATTTCGAAGCTCGACATTTTTCGCGACTTGACCGATGAAGAAGTTGAGCAAGTTGAAGCAATGGTCAGAATGATTGACTGCAAAGCAGGACACGTGTTTTTCAGTCCCGATGAAAAGGTAGAGGTCTTGTATATGTTGAAGAAAGGTAAAGTACAGATCTACACGATCAATCAAGACGGGAGACGCCTTATCATAGATACATTGGGCCCTGGAACTTTTTTCGGAGAGATGTCACTGACTGCACAAAGTATGCAAGAATCTTTTGCTGAAGCTATCGAAGATTCGCTAATATGCGTGCTCGGTCGATCCGATATCGAGGCGTTGATTATGTATAAGCCTATCGTCGCAGTAAGATTGCTCGACATCGTAAGTCAGCGATTACGTTTGACCCGCCTAAGGTTTGAAGAAACGGTGCTCCAGAGCGCCACAATCAGAGTATGTAGCACTCTTTTGAGACTGTCGCAGGATAGTCTTCTTATAAGAATGACCCACCAAGAACTGGCGGACACTACTGGTCTTTTTCGAGAGACTGTAACCACAATTCTTGACGAACTTCAATTATCTGGAATACTTGAATTGTCTCGTAAGAAGATTTCGATCAAGGATAGATCGGAGCTGCAAAGGATAACAGAGATGTGATTCGAATCTCGCTCTTCAGGACTTGAACATCCCTAAGATTTCTGGATTCGTATCCCGGTAATTCCTGACCCGAAGGATAATGGATGAAGATATCGGGGTCAGACATGCCCTGATCGTTTACATCTGTGTTTCTGTCTCCATATACGAGGAAACGGGGCCCCGTCTTCGACTCGATTTGCAGGAAGTGATCCGGCT
>DSBT01000099.1 GCA_011045915.1 Mesotoga infera | reverse complement strand
TCTTAGACCGCATGCATCTTTGAATTACTTAACACCTAATGCTTTTAAAGTACTAAACGATGAAACTCCGATTCAGATCGTAAAACCGTGATTCGCTGACTTCTTGTCCAACCTTTGGGGGTCGAAGGGCGATCCGCGCGATTCGGAGGACGGTGGACTGTTGACGGTTGACCTGAGAAGGCCTCCTGCCGAAGGCAGCCTTGCGTCCCCGGATGCTCCTCCGGGCATTGCGTCCCGGCATGTTCTTGGCCGGCATTGCGACCTGGGCCGTTATTGCCCAGCCTTGCGTCTATTGTTTTACTCCGGCATCACTTCTGTTCTTGCTTTGCGATGAAAGGCGGTCATTTAGAAGAGCTCTCGAAGTCATCTTATCTCTTTCATTATCGCTTTTTGAGGAGAAGAATAATCCTTTTGATGCTTGAGATCGCTCTTGATATAATGTCATGGTGAACTCGTTTGGTTTTCAGTCCTTGTGCCCCTTGAGGAGGCTGATCAATGAGATCAGAGGCAGGCAATTCGATGATAGCTGCGATCCTTGGGATTCTCTTTGGCGCCCTCGCAATCTTGAATTATCTCTTCCCGTTGAATCACATGCCCGTACCTGACGGACCTCATAAGGTCGGTTTTCGTTCTCTCGAAGTGACGAATCCCGAACCGATTGGAGTTACCGGAATCAGTTACTCGGATTCAACGAAGATACGTCTGGATATCTGGTATCCGGCAGATGAGATTTCCGGTTATGAAAGAAAGGGTTGGATAGACAATGATCCGATTATCTTTGAGGGCTTCGAGATAATGACCGGTTACCCGAAGGGCCTGTTCGAGCATCTATACCGAGTACGAACTAATTCATTCGTAGACGCGCCGCCATCCGTTAACTCTTCTGGCTGGCCCATTATCATATTGCTTCTCGGTTGGTCGTCAATAAGTGAATTACATACCTCCCTGGCCGAGACCCTGGCTAGCAGCGGATATCTTGTCGCAGGAATAGAGCATCCGGGCGCCTGTGCAGTAGTTACATTTTCGGACAATAGCATCTATTATTTTCTCGGAAACGACCTTCTTGACGGATTGCCTGAAAGCACAAGAGAGAATAAGCTCAGGTTTCTGTCCGAGTATCTTTCTCGTGATATAGACTATGTAATTGAGTTTCTAGAAGAGATGAATGAAGACCCTTATTCAGATTTCTATGAAAGATTGAATATGAAGGACATCGGTCTCTACGGCCATTCCGGAGGCGGGAGCGTCGCCATACGGTACGCGCTTTCAAACGAAGAAATTCCGATGGTTCTGGCCGATCCTACCCTTGAAGGTTTCACCATTCAGGAATTGGTTTCTGGGCTTTCAAATCCAGTATTATTGATGACTTCAAGTGAATGGGAATCCGGTGTCAATGGTGAGTTTCTTTCAGTGGTTTCGAAAGATTCTGCCAATTCGAACTACAACTTAAGCATAAGCGACATGAGACATGTCGACTTCGCAATGGTCAGAAATCTCTCTCCACTAACTTACTTCTTCGGCGAGACAGGAAGGTTCATGAACAAGAGAGATGCGGTAAATTATTTGGACAGCGCGGTGAAGTTCTTCTTTGATAACCTCTTTTTCGGAAGAAGCATAGAGGCGCTTTTCAAGCTCTCGAATTCCGTGCCCGAATTCTCTTTGAGTGAGTATTAATCGCTTCTATTGAAGTCATATTCTCTATTTATCAGCAGCTCGGCCATTTTGAAGTCGAGAGGAGTAGTTATCTTCGGGTTTGGAGCGATCGAGTCGACAGTAACCACTCTGCCGTCACACCCTATGAACAGTTGCGCATCATCTGTTGAGCTTTGAATTCCGTTTGCAGCTGCTTTTCTATGTGCCTGCAGGATTTCATTAAACTTGAAGGTCTGTGGGGTCTCTGCCCGTCTGAGATTACTTCTAATCGGAACGTCGACCACCACTTCATCTTCCACCAGATAGACCGTATCCGTTGTTTTTTCGGTTACTACTACTCCCGTTCCAGGAGTGACAAGTCTAAGAATCTCCGGAATTTGCTCTTTCGAAAAGAAAGGTCTTGCCGCGTCATGTATCATGACTATCTCTGGTCTGATTGTTTCGCAGAACAAAAGCCCGTTCTGAACTGACTCTTGCCTTGTCTTTCCTCCAGAAACTACACTTACTGAGTCTATTTCTCTTTTCTCGAGAATCTTCCTCGCCTGACCCAACCAGTCCTTATGAACGACCAGCACAATGAAATCAATATAGGCAGATCCGTGGAATATTTCCACGGATCTTACGAATACCTCTTTTCCTGAAAGAGGCATAAACTGTTTTGGAAGAGAGGAATTCATTCTCAACCCCAAACCGCCTGCTACTATTAGTGCCCCTGTTTTCATCTCAGCAAATGAACCACAAGCCCACTGCGCAGTTTTGGTTCGAACCAGGTTGATTTCGGAGGCATTATCCTTCCCTGATCGGCGACAGCCAAAAGCTCATCCATCGAAGTGGGGAACATCGAGAACGCAACTGCCCAGCCATTTGCAATTCTGTTTTCAAGAGCTTTCAGACCCCTAATTCCGCCGACGAAATCGATCCTCGAATCCTTTCTAGGATTATCGATCCCAAGAAGAGGGCTTAGAAGGTTCTTCTGAAGTATATCGACATCCAGGCTGGAAACAGGGTCCTTTGCGTCAAACGTGCCTTCTCTTGCGCTTAGTCTATACCACTTTCCCAAAAGGCACATGCCAAAGTCGTGTCTCTTTAGAGGCTTGAAAGGACTCTCCGGAGCATCTTCAACTTCAAAGACAAGACCAACTCTCTCTAAGAACTCCGACTCGGACAGACCGTTCAGATCCTGCACTACTCTGTTGTAGTCCATTATCTCAAGATGAGAATGGGGAAATGCTACTGCCATGAAGAAGTTGTACTCTTCATCTCCCGTATGCCCCAGGTTGGATTCCTTAAGAATCTCCCTCACTCTGGAAGAAGACGCTGCACGATGATGACCATCGGCAATATACATGCACTCGACTTCTTCAAATGCGCTCCTCAGCTCCGACACCTTTTCTTTTTCCTTGACGGCATACAGTCTGTGTTCAACATCGTTTTCATCTATGACTCGCATCGACAGAGGCAACT
Source organism: Mesotoga infera (assembly GCA_011045915.1). Lineage (NCBI taxonomy): Bacteria > Thermotogati > Thermotogota > Thermotogae > Kosmotogales > Kosmotogaceae > Mesotoga > Mesotoga infera. The sequence continues at coordinate 1,022 of DSBT01000099.1, read as the reverse complement.
GCTTGCAGTACTCCTGCAAAAGAGTATCAAGCTTGTCATCTGCTCTGAATGTGAGGAAGACCATTCCCGTATTTGCATTGACGGTTCTTATATGCTTTACCCTATCTTCTTCTTTGTCCTGTCTTGTGAGTTCATGCTTCTTTATGAGATCTCTCTGATACTCCTCCACACTGGCTCCGCCGACTACTCCAATCTGCACATGATCTTTCATCTTCTGCCAGTAAACATAATAAAGCGGTTCCTCCTCCTGTACGAGGATTCCATCATTCAACATTCTCTCGAAGTTCTCTTTTGCCTTCATATAGACCGACTCGGCATAATGATCTGATTCCATGGGAAGATCAATCTCAGCTCTGATGACATGCATGAAACTCTCTGGATTTCTCCCAATCTCTCTGGCTTCTTCAAAAGATATCACATCATAAGGTGGGCAGTTGACCTTTTGCTCCATTCCATCAGCAGGTCTCACCGCTCTAAAAGGTCTGAAATCAGACAAACTCTATCCCTCCTCAACAAACCGTGTGTAGTAATCTCGCTGGAGATCAAATATTTCTTCTCCTTCATCATCGTATCCATGGTGGGTATAACCTAGAACATGCAGCACGCCGTGAATCAAGATATAATACAGTTCTTCTTCAAATGAGTTATCAAACTCGGCAGCCTGTTGTGAGATTCTGTCGAGCGAAATCACTATATCACCAATCGTCTCTTCCTCCAAACCGTACTGAAAGGAAAGTACGTCTGTTGGTTCATCTTTGTGCCTGAACTCCTTGTTTATACTTCTAATTTCGGAATCATCTGTGAGAAGAATGTTCAATGCCCCTATATTTCTGTCGCCAAGTTCTGCTCTTATAACCTTATCCGCGATGCTAGTTATTTTGCTCTCTTCTATCTTCTTCAGTGTTTTGTTTTTGATCAGAATCTCCACTGATCGACACCACCTTTTCAGTAGCTTCTTTCGGATACTCGATTCTCTGTTGATTCATGCTCATCAAAACTCTGGTGAAGGCTTCAATGATCTT
>DSBT01000098.1 GCA_011045915.1 Mesotoga infera | reverse complement strand
GCTTTCCGCTTCGCCAAAAAGCTTCCTGACAAGATTGTTATTGCGGGTTCCGGCAGGAATCTTATCAACATGAAAACAACAGTCATGTTGATAAACCAGTATACGTACCAGAATCTCTCCATGATTTCAATTGGATCTCCAAAAAAATCAAAAATTGGATAAACAAGAAAGCCGGCAACTATGTGATACCCCAGCACAAACAGGGTCCGTTTCCCAAAGAGAGAAAAGATCCGCTTCAAGGGCGCATGCTTCTCTATGAGTTGTGCAATTCCGGAGATTGCAATTACTCCGACTAAGGCAGCAAATATGTACAGAGAGGGCGATGAACCGAAATAGTCTTCCATCAAATATACCCCATTACAAAACGCAGCGACGATCAAGTATAAGACAGATGCAACGATTGTTATAATGACGGGGACTCTTCGTGTCGATATCCCGAGAGATTTCACAAGCTTTCCCATCGCAAAATACGGCAGGACTGCCAGCGCAACGTCGAGTTTGAAAGGAAGCGATCCGTAGAGGAAGAACATCGACGCAAAGCCCAGCGCTATGCCTACTGGAAGGATCCGCAATTTACTGAGAACTGAGTAATAAATCTCCATAACAAAAACGGCCGGAATGAACCACAAAGGAATAATGTTTACCGGAATCGTTCCAACGGCAGTTCTAACTGTTAGAACATTCAGAACTACATCAACCAGCATGAAATTAAGCTCATCTCTTGTCACGATCATCTTCACAACCAGCCAGATCAATATGTTTACCGAGGCCATTGTATAGTAAGGAACAATTAATTGTCTAAATCTTCTCAAAAGGCTCGTTCTGAGCGTTCCTTCCTTCGATATCAATCCTGAAAGGAAGAAAAAGGTGCAAGCGGCAGGATTTATGAGATTTGCAACAATCTGTGGAGGAAGAGTGTGATACATCACCACTAGTGCCATCAGTAGGCCTCTGGCTACATCAATCCAGACTATCCGTTCATCAATGAAGTTTATTCGATCTGGTCGCTTTGCCAATGTAACACCCCGAGAAGAATTCACTTACAGTATATCACAGTCCAGAACGGTTCATCGAATCGGCAACGATCTATGCATGACTGCAGGCCGAGATCTCCACATGCATAGTTTTCCGAAATTCCCATCATTATGTTGGGCGACCAGACCATGAAAGATCTGGGATTTCGCAGAGATCTAGGAACTCACGCAGATTCTATGCTGAATTATGTCGTTCCCATTGTTATACTTATCAGTAGAGGAAGGTCAGAATTCTTGACAAAAGCCGTGATTTGGGACAGCGGTTACAATGAGAAATATTTCTGGCCGAAAGCCCGTCCCGCAGGAGGTATGGTTATGAGGAGAGTTCTTCTGATTATTATCTTACTCGTATCGTTCTTGGCGCTTGCCCAAGAGTACGATGAGCTGTTAAATACCCTTCTATCAAGGAGTGAGTCCTTTGTATCTTTCTCTGGAGCTGGCTTTGATGCGCGTTTTGTGCCAACGTATGCCGCTACTGATTCTGAAGTCAAAATGACGCAGGACCAGAATCTGCTGGGAATAATCATAGTCCGGTCTACAAGAGTCATGGATATCGAAGTGAATAGCGTCTTGATTATCGATGCCAAAAGCAACGAGAGAATCGTTCATAAAATCTACAAAGTTGAAGATTTGTCCACGCCTTTAGAACCACCTTTCTCGCTTCCTTCTGGAGGCGTTCTTGTTCTAACCTCGCAAACTCCAATAGATGAGTATTTCCTGGACATTAGGATACAGCAGATTCTGCTTCCATGGAGAGTCAAGACTTCTGAACCCGGCAGACTAGTTGAAATGGCGCCGGTGACTCTCGAAGAGACGGTTTCGGCATCAGATTCGGAGGCAAAAGATGATTATGGTTCTCTTGTAGTCGGTATAGCCGACTTGAATGACAGACTAGACTTCTTGCAGGACAATGTCGAAGGGCTCAATCTGCAGTTCAGGAGATTGAATACTCTATTCCTTGATACACAAGTTGCGCTGGCTGAATATAAGGCAATGGTAGATCAAGGCGCCTTTGATGTTCAAAAGTTCGCGTTGAGTATGGAGAATCGAATTGCTGCACTCGAAGAATCCTCAGTAGATAATCCTGTAAGAAGGATAGAGTTTGAAGAGCTTGGCGATTCTCTTGACCGTCTTTACTCTTCTCTTGCAGACTGGAGCGACGAGATCTCCAGGATTGAAACACTGGCTGCTTCTCAGAGCAGGCTTCAAGCGTCAGTACAAGATCTTCAGACCCAGTTAGCAGAGCTTGAGGAAGCTGCACGTAAACAAGCTGATTCCGAGGAGATTTCATCAATTATGGTGAAGATAGATGAAATTGGTGCAGGGCTTTATGCCGCTGAAACCAGACTGGAAGAACTCGGGACGTCTATTGCTGCTCAATCTGATGAAGTAGTCTCAGTCAGAGAAAACTTGGGCGACAGAATCGACTCTTTGACAAATCGATTGGCGGCTGCCGAAGTATCCGTCGAGAGCAATATAGAGAACATTTCGATTAACGGTGCGCAACTGGAAGAAGTGTCTTCAGAGCTGGAGGAACTTTCTGTTTACGTATCTGAGACCGCTCTTTCTCAGATGGAGAAAATGAGTTCAATGTCTGAAATATTGTCAGATGTTGAAGCGCGACTATTGGAGGCCGAGGGTTCTCTGTACGATATCGAAGAAATCAGAGCAAGACTTACTGCCTCCGAATCAACGACAAGAAATCTGTCCGACAGAATGGATAATCTTCAGGATACGTTCTCCTCAGTAGAAAATACCATTTCAAACCTTGTGGAAAAGGTTGATAACCTTGAAGTCGGTGTTTTTGGAACGGGAGCAATTGATATGGAAGAAGTCGAGACAGAGATACTTGAATTGCGGGAAATTGCCGACAGTCTTTCAAGAGGCTTTGTGAGATTCAACTCGGATCTGATGACTCTGAGAGAATCGATTCCTCCTGAAGGAGTATCAATAGAAGACTTTGAAGAAACTCGTGGCGAGTTCATGGAAGAGATAACCACTGTTCATGGTGATCTTGCTGAACTCAGGAGCGCCTTGACAGAGCTGAGCCTATCAATCGGGCTTCTTCAAGATTCTCTTGAAGACGTTTCAGTAGACCTTGATAGTATGAAAGGAAATTTCGACGGATCAGTTGCTGCAATTGACAGCAATTTGAAGACAATCAAGAGACTTCAGGATGATCTGTCCGGAACTAAGGAAGAACTTGCAAGAGTCAGGGAAGATCTCAGTTCACTCTCCAAGGACTTGGAGGCGAGAGTCGTTTCAAGAGAGGAGATCATCGCTATCGCTGAAGAGCTTGTGAATAAGTCCAGAGAAGAAACAGCACAAGAGGTTGCTTCACTGAGAAGGACGAACAACATCTGGTTGACGGTCGCAGTGATTTCATCTCTGGCAGCTATTGCTCTAGGAATAATAAACATTCTTCCTTAGATTCGAGAAATTGTTGAAGGGAGACGCTCTCACGAAATGAGTCCGACTAGAAAGACGCTGATAATTGTAGTTTTCTGTCTGGTCTGCTATGTTGGTCTTGCTGGATCACCGTTTTCGGAGATCAGGGTATTTGCCGATTTGGTTGAACAGCTGTTTCTGGCTTCGAGAAGCAGCGAAGACTTCGATCTGAAGAATCTTGAAGTTGATTCCTCCGGTAAATCGGTAATTGACTATAGATTCGAAGAAGATGTCATCTACTCTCGGGCAGGCGAAGAGACTCTCACAATGGACATTTACATACCCAACGATATAGATTCTCCGAGACCCGGCATATTGTATGTGCACGGTGGCGCTTGGATTACAGGCGATAAGAGAAGCGGTCCCGGAGTAGTTGTTGTTAGCGAACTCATCAGAGCGGGCTTCGTAGTCTTCTCTATAGATTACAGGCTTGCACCAAAGTGGAAGTTTCCTTCCCAGATAATCGATGTCAAAACTGCTGTCCGTTTTGTAAGAAAGCACTCCTCTGAATTCATGATCGACCCGGCCGTAATTGGAGCTTTTGGAACTAGTGCGGGGGCGCACCTGGTAGCTCTTGCTGCCCTAACCGCTGACAAAGGGTTGTTTTCAGGTGACGAATTCTCCGATCAGAGTGAGAAACTGATCTGTGTTGCGGATCTGTATGGCCCGACGGACCTGGAAGCACTGTTCACAGGGATTGAGAAAGAGCTGGCCGAGTTAATTTTCGGCATCGAAGAAGATGTCCTCAAAAAGGCCAGTCCTACTTCATATGTCGGAAGTGATTCCCCTTCGTTTCTTATAGTTCAGGGAGACAAAGACGCCGTTGTACCTCCCTATCAATCAGTCCGTTTGTTCGAAAAGCTCATAGAGAAAGGAACTAGTGCGGAGTTGATCATCGTGGAAAACGCCGGGCACGGATTAGTGCCCGACGGAGGAGAGATAAGACCTTCAATGTTGGAAGTCGCAGAGAAGGTAGTCAGTTTCTTCAAAAACACTTTGCCTAACCAATAATTGCGGAAAGATCCTCATCAACGGTCTTGATCGGCTTTATATCAAAATTGTCAACAAGTACCTTCAAGACATTAGGTGATACGAAAGCCGGCAGCACCGGCCCCAGGCGAATGCCTTTTACACCCATATATAAAAGCGCAAGAAGTACCGCTACAGCTTTTTGCTCATACCAGGCAATGTCATACTCGATCGGCAGATCATTGATATCTTCAAGGCCAAAAGCCTCCTTGAGTTTCAGAGCGGTCACAACCAGCGAATATGAATCGTTGCACTGGCCTGCGTCTACGACTCTCGGGATGCCTCCAATATCGCCAAGATCCAGCATGTTGTACCTGTACTTTGCGCAACCTGCGGTCAGTATAATCATGTCTTTCGGAAGCTTCTCAGCAAGGTCTGTGTAATACTGTCTCTCCTTAGAGTGTCCATCGCAACCGCCCATCACCACAAACTTCTTTATTGCACCGGCTTTAACCGCACCAATTATCTTGTCAGAGACTTTCGAAAGCTGGTCATGAGCGAGACCTATGATGATACTCTTGCCTGGTCTTGCACCAATATCCGCTATCTCAAGAGCTTTTTCAATGATCGGGGAGAAATCCTTCTCTTTTCCATCTACTCTGTTTGGTATGTGAGCCACTCCGGGCCAACCGACAAGACCTGTACTAAATATCTTCTCCTTGTAAGACTCCCTCGGCTTCTGAATACAGTTAGTGGTCATAAGAATTGGACCCCTGAATTCTTCGAATTCCTTTTGCTGATTATACCAGGAGGTCCCAAAATTGCCTTTCAGGTGAGAGAACTTCTTCAATCCAGGATAAGCGTTTGCGGGAAGCATTTCACCGTGAGTATAGATATTTATTCCCTTTCCTTCAGTCTGTTTCAGAAGCTCTTCGAGATCAAGAAGATCATGTCCGCTGACGAGAATTCCCGGTCCTTCAACCGTGCCTGTGAAAACTGAACTGATCTCCGGATTTCCGTAACTCCCGGTATTTGCTTCATCCAACAGAGCCATTGCCTTCACTGCAAATTCGCCTGCTTTGAGAACCAGAGAAACATAATCATCAACCGTGCGCGAATCGTCAAGACAGGCTGCAAGCGCTTCCTGTAGGAAGTCGAGGATTGAGTTGTCGGAATGCTTTAGAATGTACGCGTGATCGGTATATGCGGCAATTCCCTTGAGCCCGTATGTTAGAAGCTCCCTCAACGACCGAATATCCTCGTCTGAAGTGTTTAGTACTCCAACCTCAGCACCTTTCATTTCGTACACTTCCAGCCCACCGGATAGCTTCCAGGTGCAGGCTTCGGGAACCGGGTCATCGAAATCCTTCCCATGCTTCCTTCTGAAGCCCTCTTTGAAAAGCCGTTCGATTCTCTCCCTTGCTTCAAGCGCCCTTTCAATCTTTTCACCGAGGCTCTCGGAATCAAAATCGACATTAGTGATCGTTGTAAACAAACCTTCCGCAACATATAGGCCTGTCTCTACGTCTGTCACTCCGATTTCTCGAGCTCTGACTCCCCAATACGAAATTCCCTTCAGAATCCATATAAGCAAATCCTGAAGATTCGCTACCTCTGGCTCTTTTCCACAAACACCTTTGACCGTGCAACCTGTTCCCTTCATCGTTTCGGAACACTGAAAACAGAACAAGAAAATCCCTCCTTTGTCGACATGAATATCTTACAGTCACGGTCGTAGCGATGTCGGTAACAATTGTTACCCTGCTTGATGAATCAATAATATGAGAATTCTCTTGAGTAGATGAATTCTTCGGGAGGATTTGAACCATCGAGAAACTCCGTTCTATGAAATTCCCGGACTGGATTGCCTTTCTCATCTCTTGATAGAATATCCACCCTCTTACGATATTCCGTTGCCTGCTCTTGACCTTCTTTTCTGATCCTGACTATCATCCTCTCGCCATTAAGCGACCCGTATGAGTCATAGGAAAACTTGCTTTCAACAACAATGTAAACATCTGTTTCGAGTTCGGGAATATTCTCCCTGACTATTGAATAGCTTTCAAGCTTTCTCCCGCTTTCATCAAAAAAGAGAGTGTTTGTCGAAACTCCTGTCTCCGTCAAAATTGAAAAAACAAGAGTTCTTTCATCGGTATCATACCAGTAGCGAGTTCTTTCCAGTTCAATACCTGACTCGTCATAGGCAACCGCATCGTAGAAATCTCCATCATAGTAGATATCCACTCTCTGGAAAACAGACCCTTCTTCATCAACGAATTCCTTTGTAATCAACCTTTCCAGATCATCGTATGTATACTTTGTTCTTGCTCCGTCAGTTTCTCTGGAGACCAAAAAACCAGCCCGATTGAAGGTGAGTATTTCTGGATCAGAAATCATGAGTTCGGCTCCCAATTTCACAATCTCTATTTTGACAGTGTTGACCTCTCCGGAGAAGCCAAACTGCTGGGCGGTAAGTTCCTCTTCCATAAAGACTCCCATCAGTGTGCCTATTGAGACCACTAATAGAACAATTATCACTATTATTTTCCTCATTCTATCTCCTCGCTTTGCTATTGGCTTTATCAATGATATCAAATGGATGGCCATCAAGTACCTTCGATGATTAGAAGTCTATCCAAATCAGCTCTGCCCTTCTATCTTCTGATATACTCAATATGTTGATTAAGAAGCTTTTGCTGGGGGGATTGGAGTGAATTTCAAAGAACTATCTGAGGCAAGTGGAATCAAGTATGAAACAGTAAGAAATTACGTGAAAGTCTTGATTGAAGAAGGGCTTATTGATGAAGTCAACGAAGATGTAATCGAGATTGTCAAGAAAATGCCGAACTACACTTCCAAAGGCTTCACGGTTGTTGAAGCTGCCCATAGAGCAGTTGTACTAAAGGATACTGATACTTACGTTACTGAAGAACTGGCAGAACTTCGAGATAAGATAGCCTGCCTTCAAGAAGAGAACCAGAGGCTGGAAAGAGAACTTGGCGAGGAGAAAGCGACGGTCGCGGAACTGAAGGAAAGACTGGAGTCCTTCGAGAGCAATGCAAAGAACTCTTCAGCTATTGCCGTATACAAGGAGGACGCCAAGACCGCCGCTGACGCATTGAAGACGACAATTAAGTCAGCCGGAAGCGGTTTTGTTCAATTCCTGCAGTGGCTATTTGCTACTGATGAAGAAGTGACCGAGGACCATTCGGGTAAATGAAGTAGAACTTTCTTTCAGAAACAAGGAGACGCTTCTGTTGCTTCAGCGTCTCCCAGAGAAACATCTATTTTGGTGAAGGAAAAACTAGAAGTCCAATGTTGCAAGGATGCCAGTGTACCATTCTGCCCAGGTAAAAGCGTCCTCCGAATCGGCGAGAGCTACGAGTGCAAAGTATTCTCCGGGACCAAACATATCGGCATCAGTGGATTCAGAGAAGAGAGCGAGCCAACAGAGCTGCCCTGAAAAGTCTAGAGCAAAGATGCTTATGGTAGATTCCCCATCTATGTGGCCAGCATATTCATCGATTATCTCATAGTCCCCGAAACCACCAAGGTACGTATAGACAAACTCGTCCAGCACTTCGTTCGTATACAATGCCTCAGGAGATTCACCGACAAAGACCTTTCCTACAATCGTTCCACGCAGTCCCAGATCGGCAACTTCAAAAGTATCTGAAAAGTAGAACTCAACGGAAAACTCCGGGGGCATCATGAACCCGAAATATTCTCCATTAACCTCTATCCAATCATCGACGGAGAGCTCTATGTCGTCTTCACTGAGCAATGAATCAACCATTCTTATGAAAGGATCGGTATGTTGTTTTCCTTCCGGTGGAAGCACGACAACTACTTCTTCAGGCTCTTCTTCCTCATCAATGAAGCTTCCCACAATTCCAGCGATGATCTCCTTGGCTCTCTCAAGATCGGCACCTGAATAGTTTGTAGGTTCGAAAACAAACATTGTAACAGGGCCAGGCTCAGTTACTTCAACCTCTTCGGACGGATAATACACGATAACAAACGGGTAATCTACTTCTGATCTCACTTTAAGAGATGCCAGATACACGACGAGCCCACTGTCTAGCTCTGCAGTCTCCTCGTATCTATTTTCAGTCGAAGCGTTCTCGCCATACAAAGAAGTGACCACTGCCTGGATCAGCTCATCTCGTTCGTAGGATTCAAGCTGGTAGAAAAAAAGTCTACCAAACAGCAATCCGTCTTTGTCATATACCTGAACGTCGTAGTTCAAGCCGGATTTCTCTTGAAAAATCGAGAAATCTCCTGGTATCATTATCTCTGTAGGACCTATCAATTCGACCTTCCAGGTGTTGTCCTCTGGAGCTTTCCATCCCTCTCTGAAACTTGCTAGTAGAGAATCAACCGTTCGTAGAGTCAGAGTAGTAAGTCCTTCTGAATCAGGAGAATCCACTTCAGCTTCGGTGGCATCTGCTGTTTCGGTCGGTTCAGGGGTAAGGGTCCTAAGTCCAAGCTGCGCCATAAGTGTTGCAGCGCAAAGAACTATAAGCAGCATAAAAAACAATCTTTTCATACGTACACCTCCAAGTTATCACGGTCTCAGATCTCGTGACTTCTTTAAGAGAATTCTACTACCGGAATTTCATTATTGATACTTCTATCGAGTGACTAACTGAAAGATCAGGCAGTTCTGTCGTAACCTCTTCCAGTGAAGTCAAATCTCATCCCCACATATTCAAGGGCCCTCCTCAACGCTAAGTTGACTGGGAAAGCTTTTGCGCCCATATATGGGTCAATTCCCCTAATCTGGCTCGAATAATCAGCGAAAACCGGGATTTCCAACCCGTTCGAAAGTTTTTCAAAAAGATTGTTCACAGATAGTGGATAGTGATTTTTCATGTGCCTGCAAACCACGGGAATCACCTGTCCCGATCTGTTTACAATTCCAGAAAAACCAAATAATCTGCAGAGGAGTGGTCTGCTTGAGTATTCGGTGCATCCCCCCTCTTCACATAAAGCCGAGGAACTTTCGAAGAGAACACACTGATCACTGTCGTAGACTGAATCAAGTCGATCAAGCAACTGAATGGCCTTTCCTTCAGTCCAGAGTCTCAAAGAAAGAGGAAGAAATTCCGTGACAGTAACTTGAATCGCATCACCCGAAGTCTTGCAACACTCCCGACAAGAAGGCGGACACCTAAGACCTGTCTCAAGCCGGACATTTCTAATTGTCTTCTCAACCGAATCCAAAATCTCCTGAATTTCACTTGCTTTCCTGTAGAGATCATCAAACGGTAACCCGCTAATCAAACCAACTACCTCCTCAAGCACACTGGTTAGATCTTCTCACTTCTCAAAAGACAAATCAATTCATCGAATGTAAATTCTCTGCAGAATTACCCCGATAAGGAGAAAGGACGAAGGCATTTCAGTAGAAGCCGACAGGGTTTACTGCAAGGAAAGATAATCGGAATACCGATTAGCCATTTGCGGTTTTCTTTTCACCGCTAAGAGAGCGAGGAATGGGATTTCAAATACAGTTCATGACATCAACTCAGGCTATCACATGTCTTCACATCCTCAGCATGAGCTTGACTCAAGATTTGGTTCTTTTGAACCGTGACCGTGGTTGGAGGTGGCAGGTAGCGGGTTCGTAAGTGCAAAAGAAACTGGTTTTCGGTTGAACGGTTTTCCTTTGGCCGAGGGCAAAAAATGTTGTTCGTTCCAGAGCAAGGATCTGTTCTTTGTTCTTGGTCAGACCATTTGCTCAGAGAGTAGAGAAGGGGGAAAGAAAAGAGCTCAAGCAAGGATCTGGGATCTTGAAAGGTCTTGAAGAGCTCTTCAATTCCCTCTCGAGAGGGGTATCGACGAAAAATCAGTTCTTCGTTCCAGAGCGAGAATCTGTTCCTTGTTCTTGGTCAACGTCAAAAACCATGAGGTGAAACGAACATGACATAATGGGATCTGATATTCGCTCTCGATTACGAGGAACACTACTGACGCTCGCTCTCTCTGATCATTTCGCGGTTCTTAACCAAGAACCTGGACGCACAGCGTCGGAACTATGAACCACTCTTCTTCTCTTGATTTTAAGTCCCCGCTTGAGCTGCTTAAATTGACTGCCATGTTAGGTTATTCTTGCATCATGTTCTGCACACAGTATTTCGCCTGCAGCGAATAAGGATCAATCGAGAAAAGACGACTCCTAATTCTGGACAGCTTCATAGTCTTCTTTCCTGCAAAGATCTTAAGACAATCGATTTTTGAACAAAGGATAGGTCATTCAACTTTTCCTTGCAGTTTCTCATACTCTTGAAAGAAACGAGCGGTCTGTTATGGCCGCTCGTTTGAGATTATGAAAGTCAGCAACTTCTATTGCCGGCAGCAATTATTGCCCAGTTCAGGAGTCTTTCGAGGTATTCCTGATTTGATGGTTCTGGGAGAGGGTTCTTCTTGTCGATAATATGCTCTTCAAGTGATCGGAAACTGGCTCTGCCTTCCAAGATGTCCTTGCCAATTCCAGACTCAAAGCTTCTGTACCTTTCCTTGAGAAGCCTTTCCAGAGTCCCTTCATCTATCAGTCTCGCAGCCGCCTTCAACCCCAGAGCAAATGTATCCATACCGGCAATGTGAGCCACAAAAAGATCGCGCTCCTCATATGAACCTCTTCTTACCTTAGCATCGAAGTTCAGGCCGCCGGGATTCAGCCCTCCGTTCTTAATTATCTCGTACATTCCGAGGGTAGTTGAGTAGGCATCTGTCGGGAATTGATCCGTATCCCATCCCAGTAGCAAATCTCCCTGATTGGCGTCCACGCTTCCAAGCAAACCATTGATCCGCGCAAATCTTAGTTCATGCTGAAAGGTATGCCCTGCAAGAGTTGCATGATTAGCCTCGACATTGAACTTGAAATGCCCTTCTAGACCGTATTTCCTTAAGAAAGACAATGCATTTGCAACATCGAAATCGTACTGATGCTTCGTAGGTTCCATGGGCTTAGGTTCTATTAGAAACTGACCTGCAAAACCGATCTCTCTGGCATAGTCGACTGCCATGTGGAAGAACCTCGCCAAATTGTCCATTTCGAAGCCCATATCCGTATTCAGCAAGGTTTCGTAACCTTCCCTTCCTCCCCAGAAAACGTAGTTCTTGCCGCCCAACTCCTTGGTAACTTCAATTGCCTTCTTTACCTGAGCCGCGGCATAGGCGAAAACATCGGCATCGCAGGAAGTAGCTGCCCCGTGCATGAATCTCGGATTGGCAAAGAGATTTGCAGTTCCCCACAGTATACCTACGTCACTTGTCTTCAGGTGATCGGCAATGTGAGCAGCAATCTCATCTAGCTTGCGGTTGGTTTCTCTAAGCGTTTCTCCTTCAGGTGCTATGTCCCGATCGTGAAAACAGAAGAAGTCAACACTCAACTTCTCGCAGAGTTCGAAGACTGCGTCAATCTTGAACTTTGCGAGAGTCATCGGATCCTGTACCGAATCCCAGCTTCTTCTCATTGTAGGCTTCCCAAACATATCAAGTCCATCGCCCTGGAATGTGTGCCAGAAGGCAATTGCAAACCTCAAATACTCCCTCATCGTTTTCCCCAATATGACCTCGTCAGGGTTGTAAAAACTGAAAGCCGTGGGATCACGATTGTCAGGCCCTTTATACTGGATCTTCTCTATCTTGTCGAAAATGCCCATTCCACTTCCTCCATTCAATCTACTATTCTTTCCTGCAACTTGCTTATCTCTCTATAGTTATCTTTTATGCTGCGGTATAAATTCTTATATATGCCGAAAACACCGTCATAGACTTCCTTAGCTCTCTCATTCGGCCTATACTCCTTCTTCATTCTGATCCATGAGGACGAATCAACCCCTACAGCTCCAGCGGCGAGTCGTGCGGATCCATATGCCGGACCCTCGTCGACTTCAGGCAACCAGATCGTTTTACCAAGATTGTCTGCAATTATCTGACACCATGTATCGCTTCTCGAGCCCCCTCCTACAATCCTCACGTTGCTGAGATCAGACCCAAGACTCTCAATCAGTTCTGCTCCCTCCCTAAGTGCAAAACCCACACCTTCGTAAATGCTCCTGAAGACGTCTCCAACGCTGTGGAAAGTGGAAAAACCAAAGAGGGTACCTCTTGCGTTCGGATCTCGGTGCGGCGTTCTTTCGCCGTTAAGGTATGGCAAGAAGATTACTCCGTTGGAACCTTCCGACGTTCTGCTGACCAAGTTTTCCAAAGCTTCAAAGGAAAGACTTTCGCCAAATCTCTCTTTGAACCAATTAAGCGAATTTGTGGCAGAAAGAATCACTGCCATATGATAGAAGTCATCCCCTGTTACATGCCTAAAAAGATGAACTCCCCCTTCTGCATCTGGAATTCCTTGTTTGGTCAGAGCAACAACTGTCCCCGATGTTCCGACACTTATCATCGCATCCCCTGGATTTTCAACCCCGCACCCATAAGCCGACGCAGCATTGTCCGCACCGCCGATAACGACCGGTACGTTTTTCAGCTCAGGAAGTGAAGGGTGATTGATTGTTCCAGCAATCTCACCTGATGCAATCAAAGCGGGATTCGCCGAGAAGCTGATACCTGCAATCTCCTCGATTCGCCTATCGAATTTTCCATCGATATCCAGCATTGAAGTTCCCGACGCATCCGAAAAATCAGTCGCAACCGCTCCTGTCAGCTTCATTACGATGTAATCCTTCGGCAGCATCCACCTTCTAATTCTTTTGAAGCTCGAAGGTTCGTTGTCGGCAAGCCACAGTATTTTTGGGAGCGTAAATCCAGTCAATACAGGGTTCCCGAACCTCTCTATGATCTTTTTCTCTCCTCCGAATTGTTCCGTTATCCGCAAACACTGACGCTCCGTCCTCTGATCACACCACAGGATCGCGGGATAAACGACATCATTATTTTCATCGAGCGCAACGAGAGAATGCATCTGTCCACTAACAGATATTGCAGAGGGATCGGCTCCATTCTTACTGGCGAGAGCTCTCAAAACAACTGAAACAGCATTCCACCATACCTCGGGATTCTGTTGAGCCCATCCGGGTCTGGGGGTCTCCATCGTTATTTGATAAACAAAAGAGTCAATAATATGTCCGCTTTCATCAACTGCGATTCCCTTTACAGAAGTCGTTCCTACGTCTATTCCAAAGTATGTGGTCATAATACTACTCCCTCTATACGAAATCAGCTGTCTTGTTATCAATAATGTGTAGAGCAGCTCCTATCATTTTCGAACTAGCCATTCCCTTTTCATGTAGAACACTTCTGATTATCCTGATGTTCTGACCAGTAGCATAGAGAACTCTCGAATTCACCAGATCTATCAGGTTGCGCAACGAGTTCTCTGGAATCATCGAAGCCACTCCGCCCAAAATGACAACCTCAGGATCAAGCGAATTCACAATGTTGACTATACCAACAGCGAGACTCTTCTCAATCTGGTTCAAAAGAGGTTCAAAAACTGTTTCAGATGAACTCAGAATGCTCAAGTACTTCTTGTTGTTGCTATCCCCTACAAGCGAGAATCCCATTTCATTTGCTCTGGCCACGATCGCTTCAGTGGAGGCTACTGTTTCCCAGCAACCTAAATTCCCGCAATAACATTTCTTTCCGTCAATCTGGACAGTC
>DSBT01000097.1 GCA_011045915.1 Mesotoga infera | reverse complement strand
ATAATGAAGTCTAAATCTAACTCAAAGGGAGGTGTTCTTAATCTCCTTCAATTCGATTTTGAATAGATTCTATTTTGATGCATTAACTCTCTCTTGAGTAGATTTAATTATGATGCATTACGGTAAGTCAAAAGCAATTCCGCATCTGCAGGAATTGCTTTTTCGAGAAAGCGATTCATCTTGAGCGAATATGTGACATATTCTTTAATTTCTTCGGCAAAGATGTCTATTGAACCGTATTCCGCTTCGATCTGCCCGACTGTGTATAGGTCTGCACTATACATCGAAAGCATGGCTGCTGTCTCGCTGGCGACTTCGTCCTCAAAAGGAAGTAGGTTGTTCTCGAAAGCGTAGTATTCAATAAGTTTTTCGTCCGCCATGTAAGTGATAAGTATCAGTTTAAGGTTATGCACGCTTGGAGTATTCATGTTTGTGAAGTACTGGTCGAACGCGATTCCCTGACTCGAAGCGTCTGAAACCGTCGCATCGAAAGCCTGATCAAGCTCATCTGAAGATATCCAGAACTCCTCGGGAAGGGCCTCGCCATTCCTGGTGACCTTTACAGCGTATTCAACAGCCTGAAGAGTTATGGAGAAAAACACCAGTAGCACCAGTATAGAAGCTTTTTTCATAACCTGTACCCCCTAATATAATGTATACAATAATGATAACACTTCATTATATCGAAATAGTTGCAACCCGCCCGGCAAGTTAAGAAAATGTAAGGCGTATCATTTGAATACCTGGGAATCCGGTAGAAAACATCTGAACAGTTCCCAGACTTCTTCAAGCGAATCGCATTTCATGTATTCCTTTCTCAGATCCGAGGCATTCCTGATATTTCTTGTGTACCCGGCAAAGGACTTTCGAAGCTCCCTAACCGCCTGCTCTTCACCAACCCTCTTTCCAAGGAGCTCAAGATGCGTCGAAAAATGACCGAGTCTCTCCGGTAGGTCAGGGTCATCGTAGAAGCCCTTCTGCATAAGATCCTTACTCTGTCTGAAAATCCAGGGATTGCCGATGGCGCCCCTGGCGACCACTACGCCATCTACGGAGTAGCATCTCAACGCGTTCACGATCGCCTCCGGGCTGAACATGTCTCCCGAACCGTAAGATAGTATGCCTTCCTCGTGAAGCAAACGGGCTATCCTGTCGATCTCCTCCCAGTTCGCAGATCCCGAATACGCTTGTGCGACCGTCCTGCCGTGCACAAAGACAGCCTCCGGCTTTGCCTTCAAAATCGGATAGATAATTTCTTCAGTCTCGATACAGTCAAAGCCCAGTCTGATCTTCACTGAAATTGGCACTTCAACGGTATTTTTCAGAGCGATGATCATTTCCGCAATTTTTTCCGGGGTCTTTAGCAAGGCGCTTCCAGCGCCTCTTCTAGTTACTTTCCTTACGGGACAACCAGCGTTTATGTCAATCCAAGTCGCAACTATCGAGAGTTTCGCCGCGGCTTTTGCCATCCTAGATACGTTCGAACCGAAAAGCTGAATCCTGGTCGGAGTTGACGGGACAAGCTCATCTGTCTTTCCCGAAGACCTCAACGCCCCCTCGGCGCTAATCATTTCGCTGAAAACGAAATCGGCCCCCCATGAGAGAGAAAGCTCCCTCATTGTCGCGTCCGTGTAACCGGCCATCGGCGACAGCCCAATCTGCTTATCCATAGAAAGATTCGACCTCACAGAGTATTGAATCAGGGACCAGCCCGACAACCGATTTCCCTTCCTTGATTCTCTTGCGGATTTCAGTCGAAGAAATATCGAATCGCGGTGCGTCAAGCCAGATTACCTGCTCGTCGAAGGAATGGTCTCTCTCGGTAATGTTTCTTGGATACACCGCGATCGTAGCTTCATCAAGAAGAGTCTCATATTCAAACCAGGTGTCAAGGGAGACGAAGCTGTCTTCGCCAACGATTAGAAAGGGTCTGCAACTGTGAAGTTTCGAGAAGTGCCTAACCGTGAAGAGAGAATAGGAGATCCCCCCTCTTTCCCTTTCATAGTCAGACACGTAAGCTTCATCAATTCCGTCGAAAACAATTTTGAGCCACCTCATTCTAGTCTCAAATGGAGAGGTCGTACTGGAGACCTTGTGAGGGGGCATGTACGCAGGAATAACGTAAAGTCTTTCCAGTTCCAGCTGTTCGATCGCCCGTATTGCTACGACAAGATGGCCCGTATGTACGGGATCGAAGGAACCGCCAAAGATTCCGATTCTACTCTTTGTACACATACTCTCTGTCATCTATTACTACAGTGTCTCCTTCCATTATGCCGGCATTTCTAAGCTTCGAAGAAAGACCGCCCTTCTCCAGCTTATCCATTATGAAACGGTCTCTGTACTTGAACGCCCTGATCTTTCTCACGTAGAAATCAACGGCCGGTCCCAGAACCACATACCTTCCGCCAGAGTCCTTCTCCACTCTGAAATCCTCGGGGTAGGGTGCCGTTAGGACGACGGGTTCGACCTGAGGCAGAGGGCTCTCCTCATCGGCCTTCATGTATGAGAAGTACGAGGGATCTCTTTCGATATACTTCCAGATCGCCTCTTTCAAAGACTGGATTCCCTCGTGAGTCGCCGCCGAAATAGGAATTATCTCTTTGCCGGTGCTTTCTTTGAATAGTTGGAGCCTCTTCCGCCTCTCTTCTTCTGTAATGAGATCGCACTTGTTCGCGACAATAATCTCGGGCTTATCTGCAAGCTCTCTCTTGTAGAATTCCAGTTCGTAACGTATATCTTTGTAATCCTGAATGAAATCTCTTTCCTCGCTCTCTGAGATGTCCAGAAGATGAACGATTGTTTTACACCGTTCGATGTGCCTCAAGAATTTATGCCCTAGTCCAATACCCTCATGTGCTCCTTTGATTAACCCGGGCACATCGGCCACTATATATCCCTGCTCGTAATTGGCCATAACAACTCCGAGATTGGGCGAGAGGGTCGTAAAGTGATAATTTGCTATCTTCGGTCTCGCATTAGATATAACGGATATGAGCGTCGATTTTCCGACGTTTGGAAACCCGACCAGTGCGACATCGGCTAGAATCTTCAGCTCAAGTCGAACGAAGAGTTCCTCGCCGGGTTCGCCATTTTCTGCGGCCTTGGGCGCCTGATTCGTTGAAGAAACGAACCTCGCGTTGCCTCTTCCTCCCTTTCCGCCTCTGGCAATAGCGACTATTTGACCGGGATTACATAGGTCTGCAATAATCTCTCCACTCTCTGCGTCATATGCAATCGTCCCAACGGGCACTCTGATTACCAGATCTTTTCCCTTTTTTCCGGCCATGTTTGAACCGTGACCGCTCTCCCCGCTTTGAGCGATGAATTTCCTCTTGTGTTTGAATTCATAGAGCGTGTTTATTGAATTGGTTGATCTGAGAAAGACGTGGCCTCCTCTGCCACCATCACCACCATCCGGGCCTCCAAATGGTATATACTTCTCTCTCCTGAAGGAGACAGAACCGTTACCTCCATCTCCCGCCTTGACGTAAATCCGCCCCGTGTCAACGAGGCTTTCTTGATCGTTAGCTAGCATTGGAACACCTCCGCCGTATCTCCATGCCGTATCTCCATTATGTTATAATAACATTGTTATTGGAAGGGGGAAAGTATAAGTGGATCACGCTGTCAACGTTGGTTTTGAGTCCTTTGTGTTAAAGGATAGGGTTCTGGCCGTTCTTCCTATTGAAAGCTCGGCCATCCGAAGGCTCAAACAGCTGGGTATGGAGACCGGAAAGATCGTGAACCTCACTTTCGGAAAGAGGACGAAGGCTGTACTGATAACTGACAGCGGTCATATAATCTTATCCTTTCTTCCACCAAAGAGAATCATAGAAAAACTCTTCACGAATTAGGAGGTCTTATGGACATAAACATGGCACCTTTCGTCCCTTACGTAGTGGAAGACAGAGGAAGGGGAGAAAGGATTTTTGATATTTACACCAAACTGCTTTCCGAAAGAATAGTCTTTCTCGGCTGGCCAATCGACGATGAAGTCTCTAATATCGTGGTCGCACAGCTGCTCTTTCTCGAGTCCCAGGACCCGGAGAAGGATATAAACCTATATATCAACAGCCCGGGCGGCTCGATCACTTCCGGTCTGGCGATTTATGACACAATGCAGTACATAAAGCCCGACATCTCTACAATCTGCATAGGCATGGCCGCCTCTATGGGCGCGATACTTCTTGCCGGTGGAACAAAGGGAAAGAGGTTTGCTCTTCCGAACTCCAGGGTAATGATTCATCAGCCCTTCGGTGGAGCAGAGGGAGTGGCCAAGGATATCGAAATCAGGGCCAAGGAGATTCTCTATCTGAGGGACGAACTGAACAAGATCCTTGCCAAGCATACTGGTCAGTCAATAAAGAAGATAGAAAAGGACGCTGACAGAGACTTCTTTATGAGCTCTGTTGAAGCAGTCGAATACGGGATGATAGATAAAGTTATCGAACAGAAGCCAAAAGAAAAAGGCAAGGAATAAGAGAGAAGTATAACTGGCCGGCGCTGAGCGCCGGCTTTTGATGTATCCGGAGTGAATGACGTGGCCGAAATGACACCGATGATGAAACAGTACCTTGAAGTCAAGAACAGCTACAAGGACTGCCTGGTTCTCTTCAGGCTGGGAGATTTCTACGAGACCTTCCTCGACGACGCGAAGCTGGTTTCTAAAGAGCTGCAGATAGTGCTCACTTCGAGAAACGGAGTCCCGATGGCCGGCGTGCCTTACCACTCGATAAACGGCTATCTCAAAAAGCTGGTGACTGCAGGTTACAAAGTTGCAATCTGCGAACAGACGGAAGATCCGGCATTCGCAAAGGGCCTTGTGAAACGAGAGGTCACAAGAGTTGTCACTCCGGGAACGATCGTTGAAGACGAGTTGCTTCCTGAATCCGAGAACAATTACATCATCGCCGTAGGAGAAGCGGACGAACTCTTCATAATGGCCACGGCAGATGTTTCAACGGGCGAAGTGGCCCTTTCTGCCGCCGATGACCTCGAATCGATGAAAGACTTCATCGCAGCAACTGGGCCCTCACAGATACTTCTGCGGGAGAGCTTGAAGGCACTGAAGCGGGAGATTTCCGAGATCACTTTCGCGATGATTGAAATAGTTGAAGACTGGCATTTTGCTCTTTCATCGGGCATAAATTACGTGAAGGAGTTCTATTCGATTGCCTCCATAGATCATCTAGAGCTGAACAACAAAGAGATTGAAGTTCTCGGAGCGCTGTTCAAGTATTTGGAGACGATCAATTTCGGTCCTATGAAACATCTTTCCCTTCCGAGAGTTATCAGAAAATCCGATTCGATGCAGCTTGACGCCTCTACAATTGAAAACCTCAATCTCTTTCGTCTTGAGAGAAAGGGCTCTCTATTCGAGATCCTCGACGCAACGATTACTGGAATGGGAAAGAGAAGGCTGAGACAGTGGCTACTCTCGCCCCTGACCGACAGAGAGAAAATAGAGGAGAGGCTCGATGCGGTTCAGACTTTCTATTCTGACCGTCACCTCCTCGATGAGCTGAGAGAGTATTTTGAAAATGTATTCGATATCGAAAGGATCACAACGCGGCTTTCAACGGACAAGACTACCCCCAGAGATCTCTTATCGTTAAGAACCTCTCTGGCGGCACTTCCTCTGATCAAAGAGCTGATTTCAACTGAAGCGTCCTTTGAAAGGTTGAGCGATCGGCTGGAGCTTTTTCCCGAAGAACTCGCTCTTCTTCAGCGCAGTATCATGGATGAGCCATCTGCCGCAGTAGGCGAGGGAAAGGTCATAAGGGAAGGGTTCGATCATGAGCTGGATTCTCTTCGCGACCTTCTCGATCACTCCGTCGAGAAGATGAAGGCGATCGAAGCAGCCGAAAAGAAGTCTACCGGGATAAGTTCTTTGAAGGTGAAGTTCAACAAAGTCTTCGGCTACTTCCTGGAAGTCCCGAAGAGTCAGACGGACAAGGTGCCCCAGAACTACACTAGAAAGCAGACCCTTGTCAACTCGGAACGATATATCACGGAGGAACTCAAAGAATTTGAAGACAAAATCCTGAGCGCAAACGACAAGATTCAGACACTGGAAAGGGCACTCTTCTTGGATGTTTGCTCGCGGCTCCTGAACTCTTTGCAGAGACTTAAGGCTGTTTCAAAGGTCCTTTCGGAGATCGATTCTCTTCAGTCGCTTGCAGCAGTGGCGAGAAAATACAACTACTCCCGGCCTCGTTTTTCGGATGACGGAAAGGTGAGGATCTCAAATTCCAGACATCCGATAGTGGAGAGATTCGTTTCGGATTTCACTCCGAACGACGTATCTCTTAGCAGAAGTGAGAACTTTTTCATAGTGACCGGGCCAAATATGAGCGGGAAGTCGACTTTCATTCGACAGGTCGCCTTGCTCTCGATCATGGCCCAGGTCGGTTCTTTTGTGCCTGCAGATGAAGCCCTCCTTTCGATCTACGATAGGGTCTTCACAAGAATCGGCGCCAGAGATGAACTGGCTAGCGGCAAATCGACCTTTCTGGTGGAAATGATGGAGACGGCTACTATCCTCTCGAAGGCAACCGAAGACAGTCTCGTTATCCTTGATGAAGTGGGTAGGGGAACAAGCACCTTTGACGGTATTTCCATAGCGTGGGCCGTTTCGGAATTCATATACGAGGCAGTGGGATGCCACACGATATTTGCTACTCATTTCACCGAACTGACAGAGCTTTCCAACATGTACAGGGGCATAAAGAACAAGACTGCAAGAATAATCGAGACTGATAGCGGGATTGTCTTTCTCCACAAAGTGATCGATGGCGTAGCGAACAGCTCGCACGGAATAGAAGTGGCAAAGCTTGCCGGAGTTCCCGAGACCGTACTATCGAGAGCAAAGGAAATACTAAAGGTGATCGCCAAGCAGTCTGCGCTTGATAAGGCAGTCAGGGTTCTCACAGCAGACGATCTGAAGGAGATCAGGCAATCAAAAAAGGGAAAGATGAACAGAAATCAGATCACTCTATTCTGATGTATCAAATATCATTCTGAATTCCGGAGGTGGATATGTCGAGGATCGAACTATTCAGAGAGAAGCTTAAAGAATGCAACCTTGAGGGGTTTGTACTCTATAACATGGAGGCAAGCAATCGTTCCAGCTCCTGGTATCTGTCTGGCTTTTCGGGCTCCTTCTCAGTTCTGATCGTAACCCCAAAGGACGAGTACATAGTAACTGATTCGAGATACTTTACACAGGCCGAGATGGAGACGAAGTTCAGACTCATCCCTTACAGGAACGGCGACGAACTGAAGGACATAATTAGAACGACTCTGGCTAGAGACGGAGCAAGCCGAGTAGGATTTGAAGAAGAAACGATCAGTGTGGGTTTCTACAACAGGGTCTTTTCTCAGCTTGGAGTTGAATTGAAACCTGCCGACGATCTTCTCAAGGATATGCGGATGGTCAAAACGCCGGAAGAAGTGGCGAAGATCAAACTTGCTGTAAAGATCGCAGAAGATGCCCTCACAGAGACTCTTAACTTCGTGAAGCCGGGCAGGTCTGAAGAAGAGATTTGTGCGTCGCTCGAATACGAAATAAGAAAACGGGGAGGCAATCTAGCTTTCGAAACGATAGTCGGCAGCGGGCCGAGAAGCGCGATCGTTCATGGCAGACCATCTGAAAGAAAACTGCGGGAAGGCGATTTCCTCTTGATAGATTACGGAGCGAGGGTAAACGGCTACAATTCCGATATAACCAGGACATACTGTATTGGCGATCCGACAGAAGAGATGGCAAGAGTGTACGCAACCGTTCTCAAAGCGCAGACTGAAGCCAAGAACGCTGCAAAAGCAGGGGTAGTCGGAAGCCGCCTGCACGAAGTGGCAGCAAGTATAATTGGAGAGGCAGGCTACGGTGAATTCTTTGGCCACGGTCTTGGCCATAGTCTGGGAATGGATACTCACGACGGTCCGGGTCTGTCTCCGAAGAACAACGATCCGATCCCGGCAGGAGCGGTCATCACAATCGAACCAGGTATCTATCTTCCCGGCAAATTTGGGGTTAGAATAGAAGACGATTGTTATTTTTGTGAAAATGAGATTGAGGTTCTAACTAATCTAGATAGAGAGTTGAAGATTCTTTAGCGATCCGGAGGTGGCTTCTAGATGATAGAAGTTGGAAAAATCAGAAAGGGAAACCCCCTGATGATTGATGGCGAGATCTACATTGTTATCGAAGCAAACAAGCATTCAATGGGAAGAGGCGATGGCATAATCAGGACGAGGATGAAGAACCTGAAGACCGGCCTTGTAAGGCAGTTTACGTTTCAGGCAAGCGAGAAGGTGGAAGAAGCGGCGCTTTCATTCAGGCATGTCCAGTATCTTTACTCTGAAGATGAGCTCTTCCATTTCATGGACCTTGAGACATACGAGCAGTATACAATTGGAGTAGACGAGATGGGAGATGCTCTGGACTACATAAAGGAGAATGAAGAAGTCGACCTTCAGTTCCACGAAGAGAGGCCTATTGGGGTTGTTCTTCCTAATACAGTGGTCCTGGAGGTGACCGATACTGCACCCGCATACAAGGGCGATACGGTTTCGGGAAGCGGCAAATCAGCCGTTCTTGAAACGGGATTGAAGGTAACGGTTCCATTCTTCGTAGAGAATGGTGAGCTGATCCGTGTAGACACAAGAACAGGCGAATATATCGAGAGAGCATAGGGAGAAAGGAGGGAGAATTATGGATTTTGAAGAGACTGATCTCGGCAGAATCGAGATCTCGGAGGCTGTAATCCGGGATATCGCTATTCACTCCTACATAGAATTCCTGAAATTCGATCCGAAGGAAGCAAAAGCGCGTAAAGAGGCCAAGTCGACCGTAGATATCGATCTCGATGAGAAGGTCGATGGAACCAAGACAGTCAAGATCACTGTAAATACCAAGATCAAGTACGGTGTCTCGATACCCTCTCATGCCAGGAAGATGCAGGAGAAATTGAAAAACGACGTGGAGAGCTTCAGCGGCATAAAAGTTGAAGATGTTTCCATAACGATCGAAGACGTATATGAAGAGGCTCAGAAACCTGCCGTGTTCGAAGAGGAAGAGGAGTTTGAGAACTCCGAAGTGAAGCCCGAGCTTGAAGAAAGCAAGTCCGAGGAAATGGTCGAAGAGGTTGAAGACGAAGAGAGAGAGAAAGAGGTTTGAAGAGGTGAAGGCAGGTCCAAGCAACAGCAGACGAAGGATGAGAGAAATTGTTTTCAGCGCGATCTATCAATTCGACTTCAATGAAGATTTGGAGTCTTCATCGAATTACCTCGAACAGGAGCTCAGTTTCTTTTCGATGGAGATGGAGATGAAATTGAGAACACGAAAGTATTTCGACACCATATTGAAGAATCGTGATGAGATAGACGACATAATAAGAAAACACCTCACTAATTGGACTTTCGAGAGACTTGCCTCAACCGACAAGAACGTCCTGAGGCTTGGAGCATACGAGATAATTTATGAGCCAGACATACCGATCGAAGTTACACTGAACGAATCAATAGACATCGCTAAGAAGTATGGTTCGGAACAGGGCGGCAAATTCGTAAATGGCGTTCTCGACAAAATTGCTCGAGAGTGCGCATCAACAGAGAAAAGGCATTTATAGGAGGATGTTTACATGCTGACTGATCTGGAGATAGCACAAAAAGCAGAATTGAAAGAAATAGACGAAGTTGCCTCATCCGTCTCGATCCCCGACAAACATCTTAGAAGATATGGAAAGCACGTTGCAAAGATCTCACACCAGTATCTGAGTGAGCTGCAGGACAGACCGGACGGAAAACTGGTTCTTGTTACAGCTATAAGCCCTACTAGCGCCGGTGAAGGGAAGACGACTACTTCTGTTGGTCTGGCGATGGCCTTGAACATTATAGGAAATAAATCCTTTGTTACCCTTAGGGAGCCGTCCGTCGGACCGATCATGGGAATCAAGGGCGGGGCTGCCGGAGGTGGTTACTCACAGGTGCTTCCAATGGAAGAGATAAACTTACACTTCACTGGCGATTTTCACGCGATCTCGTTGGCACACAATCTTCTTTCTGCAGTCATCGATGCGCACATAAAATTCGACAACGAACTGCGAATTGACCCGGCGCAGTTATACTGGCCGAGGACCATGGATATGAATGACAGGGCTCTCAGACAGATAATCGTTGGCCTCGGAGGGTCGGCAAATGGCTATCCGAGGGAGGACTCCTTCGTAATAACTGCCGCCTCCGAAATTATGGCGATAGTATGTCTTTCTAAAAACCTTGTCGATCTAAAGGAACGCCTTGCAAAGATAATCGTCGGGAGAAGCTATGATGGCGAGTTCATAACCGTCAACGATTTGAACGTTCAGGGGGCTATGGCCACACTTCTGAAAGATGTCCTCGATCCAAATCTCGTTCAGACTATTGAAGGAACTCCTGCCTTTGTTCACGGAGGACCTTTTGCGAACATTGCGCACGGAACAAACACCTTGACTGCGACAAAGATGGCACTGAAGCTTTCCGATTATGTGATTACCGAGGCTGGCTTCGGGGCAGACCTGGGAGCACAGAAATTCCTCGACTTCGTCTGCCCTGTCGGAGGGCTGAACCCAAGTGCTGTTGTCTTGGTCGCATCGATCAGGGCTCTTAAGCTGAACGGGGGAGCTTCAAAAAAGGATATCCGGGAAGAGGATTTGTCGGCACTTGAACAGGGATTCGAAAACTTGAAGGTTCATTTCGAAAACATT
>DSBT01000096.1 GCA_011045915.1 Mesotoga infera | reverse complement strand
TCCTGATGGACGACGCCAATTGCGTATGCGCCTTCCAGATCAACTAACATATGTCTTACAGCAGCAACAATATCGCCCGAATAGTGATCTTCAATCAGATGGGCGATTACCTCCGTGTCGGTTACCGATTTGAATATGTGGCCCTTCTTCTCAAGCTCGACCCTCAGTTCATCGAAGTTCTCAATTATCCCGTTGTGTACAACCGCAATTTTCCCGGTGCAGTCAGTATGGGGATGAGCGTTGAAATCAGACGGTCCTCCGTGGGTTGCCCACCTTGTATGGGCTATTCCCTGTACAACGGCCGAATCAAGATCTCCGTCCAGAAGCTTCTCAAGAGAGGAGATCTTTCCGACGGCCTTCATAACTTTCAATTCATTTCCGTTGTTCACGGCGACACCGGCCGAATCATATCCCCTGTACTCGAGCTTCTTCAAAGCATCGACCAACTTCCTGATTGTAAGGTCTTTGCCTACCATTCCTACGATGCCGCACACGCTACTTTCCCCCAAGCTTGTTTTCAAGGTTCTTGACAAGATCGCCCTTAACCCCTTGATAGGCTACTCTGATCGCATTCTTTATTGCGAGAGCGTTTGAGTTTCCGTGAGCCTTAACGACAGCCCCTTTAACTCCGAGAACAAAGGCCCCGCCGTATTCGCTTGGGTCCATCGCCTTCTTTAGTCTTCCCAGTGCTCGCTTAAGAAAAAGAGCACCAATGAGACCAAACAGGCCGCTATTCTTGATCTCTCTCTTAAGCGTCTCGGAAATCAACTTCCCTGTTCCTTCCATTGCTTTCATTGCAACGTTTCCGTCGAATCCACTGCAGACAACCACATCAACATCGCCATAATTTATATCTCTGCCCTCAACATTTCCAATAAAACTACTTCCTAACTCGGTCCTCAAGTAGTCATAAGCCAGTTTCGTCAGTTCTGTACCCTTTTCCTGCTCTTCTCCTACATTGAGCAGACCGACTCTGGGGCTATCTCTTCCGAGAAGATTCGCATATTCATAGCCCATCGTGCCAAAATCACGCAGATGTTCTGCTCTTACCTCCGTATTTGCACCTGCATCAATGAGTACAGTGAAACCGTTCTTAGAAGGAATAAGAACAGCAATTGCACCACGATCTACACCCTTTATTCTGCCAACCACGAAGAGCGCAGCAGCAAGAACTCCGCCTGTATTCCCTGCTGATACAAGAGCATCGACTTTTCCTTCCTTCACTAGAAGAGCGGCTTTGTAGAGAGAAGTGTCCTTCTTTCTCAACAAAAGAGAAGGCTTCTCCGACATCGGAAAAACCTCTCTCGCATCAGCTATTGAAATTCTTGAGGTCTCTGGAGTCTGTTTCAACAGGGGCTTCAGTTCTTCTTCTCTGCCGACCAGAACTATCTGTAGATCCTGAAACTCCTTAAGGGCAAGAAAAGAGCCATCTATGTTGACTTCCGGGGCGCTGTCTCCACCGAAGGCATCGAGGGCAATCTTTATGCCTTGCATCTACTACTCACCGATCTCAAGAATCTGTCTTCCTCCGTAAAAGCCACAGTGTAAGCAAACTCTGTGTGGCTGTTTTGGTTCGCCACAGTTTGGACATGTAGAAACAGCAACCTTGATCGGGCTATAC
>DSBT01000095.1 GCA_011045915.1 Mesotoga infera | reverse complement strand
TAAATATGGATTTGTGGGATTGAATGCTTTTGATATTCCCACAGCAATTTCAGATGGATTGAATGAAACGGGATTGTCTTTGAGCGCATTGTGGTTGCCGGGAACAGAGTATGAAGAGGTCGCTCCTGATTCAGATCCTACAAAGGTTATTGAGTTGTTCGATCTTCCTTCCTGGATTCTCGGAAACTTTGACACACTTGAATCAGTTAGAGAAGCTCTTGAAAGTATGACAATTTGGGGTGAAGAAAACGAACTGCTCGGTGAAGTGCCCCCTCTTCATCTGTCTTTGCATGACAAGTTTGGTGGAAGCATGGTTGTCGAGTTTATTGATGGTGAGATGAAAATCTACGATAATCCAAATGCAGTTCTTACAAACGCCCCGGAGCTTTCATGGCATCTCGAAAATCTGAGAAACTACGTTAATCTTAGTCCATATATGAAAGAAGGTGAAATAAACGGTATAACATATAAGGGAATGGGTTTTGGCAGTGGATACGTTGGAATTCCCGGTGATGGAACTCCTCCCTCTAGATTCGTTAGGATAACTCTGTTAAGAGAGTTTTCAAATTCCGTTGAAACGGAAGAGGAAGGAGTAATGCTTGCCCTTCATCTTCTAAATACTGTGGACATTCCTGCCGGAGTTTCAAAGAGAGAAGGAAATGGACCTGCATCTTTCGAGAACACTCAGTGGGTTACCATAAAGGACAATAAGAACCTCAAGTTGTATTTCAGGTCTTATGATTGCTCCTCTCTGTTTCTTGTAGATCTAAATAAGGTTGATTTCTCTAATGGGGCTGAGCATGAGTCAATAATTGTAGATAAAGAATTCTCAGTCGTAGATGCTTTTTGATTTGCCTGAAATTTTGCTATATTTTTCAGATTTGTGTAATCGATTACGGTAAGTAATTTTCAATGTAGGAGGTTTCGATGGGTTGTATTATTGGTCTTTTTCTTGTTCTATATATCTTTATAGATAATAATAATTAGGCATGTTCAAAACCCGTCGAAAACTCACAGACTTCTTTTCTGCTAAGTGTTTGGAGTCATGTTCAAAACTTTTTAGCTTTGAACATTGAATGTAGACAACTTTGAGATGGCTGTTTAGAAGAGAGTTTTGAGGTTGTTCAAAATCGTATAAGTTGTAATTAGCCATTATGGCTGGATACACGAATAGTCTTCATTAATCGTTGAGAATTAGTGGGGCAGTGATGTTCAAAACGAGGTTAGCAGAACGGAGAAATGAGGGAAAATGAATCTGTAATTGAGCTAGGAGACAACACTTTTGAACATGCGTAGGAAGCCATTTCAAGGTGATAATTGTCGAAAAACAAAAGTTATGAACGGCCCATGTTCAAAAGATCAGGTCGTTTAGGAAAGGCATTTCCCTATAATGAAGGTAATTTGAAGAAGGTTTCAAAGATCAAAAAACAGGGTGTCGCGAGTTTCTCTACACAGTATGGCTGCGACACCCTGTTTCGTTACAACTCCTGTTACGTTGCCTAACCCCTTCTGACTCCATTAAGCCCTTCAAATGTCTTCTCTAGAGCACGATACGATTCTTTGAAGAGGCGGTAAAGTCTGAGGTAATCTTCTTGCTCATCCCCGATCGGCTCGATTTCTTCGACATCAACGACAAAATTGCGAACCGCGGAGAAATCAAAAAGACCGGCACCAACTCCGGCTATCATTGCTGCGCCGATCGAAGTTGCTTCATCGACGTTTTGCGGAATGGAGATCGTCTTTCCGAGAATCGTTGAGATTATTCGCTTCCAAATTCTGCTTTTTATTACTCCTCCGATGACCCGTATCTTACCGATTGGCAGAGACTCTTCCAGACTTTCCAGAATCCATTTCAGATTCATCGAAACTCCTTCGATTACTGCTCGTACGATTTCTATCTTCTTGTGGGAGGCAGACAATCCTATGAAAGTACCTCTTGCATTGGAATTCCATATCGGACTTCTCTCTCCAAGCAGATACGGAAGATATAATATTGATTCACTATGACGGTGAGATTGGCAGAGCTGGGTGTCGAGATAAGTATAGATATCACGATCGCTTTCTTTCATGGACCAATCACCGTACAAAATATCCTTAATCCAGCTGTATGAGGTTCCGGCAGCCTGCATTGTGCCGGACGGAAAGTATAGGCCTTTTACTGCATGCGCCCCGGAGAATACACGCATTTCCCTCTCAAGTAAAGGCTCTTCGGTTATTGTGGAGATCCAGGCGGAGGATCCGAGGTATAGGTAGGTGTCGCCCACTTCAACGGCACCTGCTCCGACGGCTGCGCTGCAACCATCTCCTGCTCCGAGTATTACTTTGCATGAGTTTGGAAGGCCGAGGTCCGCCGCCACTTCTTTCTTTATTTCTCCCAAGTCGGTAATGGAGGCGTATACATCGGGAAGCTTTGAACTTTCAATTCCGAGAGCGAAAATCAGTTCTTCAGACCACGCTAGCCTCGAGATATCAAATAGAGCTGTCATAACTGCATCGGAAAAATCTGTCGCAAACTTTCCTGTCAGGCGAAGGTTTATGTAATCCTTTGCCTGAAGAAACTTGAAGGTTCTTTCATAGAGATCGGGCTCGTACTTCTTTAGCCAGGCTATCTTCAACCCCTGATATGTGGGCGAAAGTCTGGAACCAGTAATTTTGTAAAGATCGATTTCCGGGATTTTAGATAGTAGGTCTCTTGCCTGTTCGGTGCTTCTTGAATCTGCCCAAATAATGGACTTTCTAAGCAGGTCACCCGAGCTATCTACGGGCACTACTGCCATCATCTGTCCGCTAATACTGAGTGCAGAAATGTCTTTTGTGTCGATTTCTGCCTTATGAATGATTTCGAAAGTTGTCTTGCAGAAGGCAGTCCACCATGCCTCTGGATCTTGCTCAACCATTCCGGGACCGGAGTAGAAGGTTTCATAACCGGCGAAGGAGGAAGTGACAAGAGATCCGGTTTGGCTGAATAAAGTTGCCTTGTCCCCAGTTGTACCTAGGTCATGTGCCATTATGTACTTCAAGAATTAACCTCGCTTTCAAACAGGAAGTGAACTCATGATTTCATAGGAACCCATTCACGGTCTTCGATTGAATCCCAATCTGCCTCGAAATTGTCGATCGCCTTCAATGTGCCGCTGTGTGAGAAAAACTCGTTGTACATAACCACAGGAAGCGACATTCCGTAAATAGGTAGCTCGGCCATCTTGGAGATCTGTGTTAGAGTCTTGAAACTTGCAGCGATTAGTTTTGTCTCGTAGTTCCCATTGGACAAGACTTTCTGCATACTCCCGACAACAGATAGATCAATTCCCAGGTTTTCGATCCTGTTTGCATATGGCGCCACATAGTCGGAACCCGCTTCTGCAGACATCAGCACTTGAGGAACGGAGAAAACACCGGTAATCAAAGTATTTATATTCATCTTCTTGAATTCTCTCAAGACCCTTATGCCCGTTCGCGAGAAGGGGATCTTGAGGATTATCCTTTCGGGATCAAGCCTGAAGAGTTCCTTTCCCTCCCTGAGCACTTCATCGTGACCTCTAGAGGCACACTGGACAAAAAGAGAGCCCGTGAACCTATTCAAAATATCCTTTATGACTTCGAGCGGTTTTCTTCCCGTTCTCTTCAAAATACTTGGATTAGTGCTTATCCCGGAAAAGAAACCTAAATCGAACAATTCGCTTATCGCCTGTACGTTTCCATCATCTATAAAAAGCTTCATGTTTGCCTCCATTCATGTTCTCTTCATGCAAGATCGGCTCTTCCAGGGTATTTTTCGGAAAATTCCCTGTATATTTCTATCGCACTGCTGGAACCGAAAATATCCGCTCCTGCAGCCATGAATTCTTCAACTTGAGAGAGAGACTTTACTCCTCCCGATACCTTTATACCTTTTCCATCTCCCACAATTCTCTTTATAGTCCTTACATCTTCTATCGTGGTGGCTCTGGAACCGTATCCCGTACCTGTCTTGACGAAATCGACGTAAGAAAGTTTCATCAGAATAGAGCAAGCCTTTTCAATTTCGACTGTATCGAGATAAGATACTTCGATAATTACTTTGCAGGTGACATCCTTCAGGAGACCGGAAAGATAAGAGATCTCCCTTTCGAAGTAATCCCAGTCTCCGGATTTCATAGCGGAAATATTGGCCGTTATGTCGACATCTCTCACTTCGGGACCGAGCCTAAGCGACTCCTTAATCATATATGCCTTGGTCTCCGTTGTCTCGAACCCGAAAGGAAAACCCGAACCACAGGCCGCCGAGATATCCGTACCTTTGACTTTTCTAACCACTCTGTCCATCAAGTACCATGGGACTACAATCGCTCTGAAATCACAAGATACGCTATCGTCTATAAAGATTTCGGACTCTTTTATTGTAGCGGTCGCTTTCAGAAGCGTGCTGTCGAACCTTTTAGAGAATCTGTCAATCCTTTCCAAAGGTGCACCTCCGTAATCGAAATGAACGGGATAATCACACAAAACTCATCGAAATATATGATAGCGGTATCATATTTATCGTGAATCAATTATATAACACAAAACTCGAAAAAATTGAAACCCATCTATGAGCTAATTCGAAGCATATAAAAACTTGACATAATATTAGATTATGAGATAGAATAGATTGTTACATATGATAGCGGTATCATAAATGATTATGTATGCTGATCTTTGAGCAGGTGATGAGTTATGGCAGCGACGCTGGACGACATTGCGAAAGAGACGGGCCTCTCGAGGGCAACGGTTGCGAGGGCGATCGGGAAATACGGATACGTCAGCAAGAAGGCAAGAGAAAAGGTCCTGGCGGCAGCGAAGAAGCTGAACTACAAGCCAAACTACATTGCCAAGAGTATGGTTACCGGTGAGACGAAGAATATCGGATTGATTGTGGGCGATATTCAGAATCCCTTTTTCTCTACGATAGCGAGAGCGATAAGTGATGTGATTGTCCCAGAAGGGTACAGTTTGATTGTCACAAGTACCGACGAAAAAGTGGAGGTCGAGAAGATATCTATAGATCGATTTTTTCAGAAGCAGGTAGATGGCTTGATTCTCGCTCCGGTTTCGCGTAGCAATTCCGATCATTTGAAGGATCTTGTAAAGTCCGAAATTCCCATAGTGCTAATTGACAGAATCATTGAAGCCCTTGATGTTGATATGATTGTCAGCGATGACGAGGGTGGAGGCTTTGAGGCAGCTGAATATCTTCTTGAGCTTGGTCACAGGAGAATCGGTTTCCTTTCGGATACGCTTGACATTAGCACAAACTACGATAGGATTGCCGGATACAGCAAAGCCCTTTCAAAGTATGGCATAGAAGAAAAGCAGTCGTGGGTCAAGCTTGGCGGCTTCAGGGTTGAGGGAGCTTATAAAAGCGGAGTCTCTCTCCTGGCTCAGAACAAAGATATTACAGCGGTAATAACAACAAACAACTATATGGCGGCGGGACTCCTTCTTGCTGCGAAGGACATGGGAATTGAGATTCCGCGAGATCTATCGGTCATAAGCTTTGATGACATAGTCTGGTTTGATCTATGTAATCCTCCAATTACATCTGTGGCTCAGGATACGAGAGAAATCGGCAGTATAGCCGCGAAAAGAATAATGATGAATATCAGAGGTCAGAGATATGAAAAGGGACTCACCAGACTGCCTACACGACTGATCATAAGGGAATCATGTACCTCACCAAGAGACTGACAAAACTTCTTGATAAATATTTGGAGGTGTTTGGATTGACACTGGAAGATTTTTTGACTGATGCAAAACAAAGCGTACTCTTTACTGCCCCTACTCTTGAGAAGGATCTTTCCGCCTTCCTTGAAGAACATACGGAAAGGATCAAGAATCTTGCGAAGACTGCCTTAGATAAAGGCTATAAGCAGATTTACTGGGTAGGTAGCGGGAACTCCTGGTGTAATCTCTATTCAGGAGATTATATACTCAACAAGATGACGGATCTTCCCTCCAATTACTACAAAAGTTATGATTTCATATGGACGAATCCTTCAAGACTTGACAAAGACGCGTTGGTAATACTGGCCTCCTTCTCTGGAAATACCGAAGATACTGCCGCAGCACTTAGATTTGCAAACGAAAAGGGAGCGACAACGATTTCATTTACAAGCAAACCCGACAGCATTCTGGCAAAGGAAGCAGACGAATCGATAGTTTATGACTCTAATGGACTGTTTATACTTCCACTCGCCGGAGCCTTCATATTCAGTCTTGAAATAGCCAGGCTCAAAGGGAGAGACGTTTCGAAGTTATCCGAACAGATAAAGATTATGCCTGAACTGTTGGGCAGAATATACAAGGAAGAGGAATCAAGAGCCTACAGACTGGCCAGGAAGTATCAGGAGAGTGATCTCTTTTACGTACTCGCGAGCGGAGCGGCCTACGCCATAGGTTATAAGTTTGGACTGACTGTCTTCATGGAAAACATGAGAGTCAACGCTTCATTCATGGAAACATCGGAATTCAGGCACGGCCCGGCGGAAATGCTGGACGGTCATAAGCCGGTAATGGTCTTCCTTGTGGGCAGCGACGAATCGAGAGATATGAGCGAACGGGTCATAAAAATCGCTGAATCCAATGGTTCAGAAATAATACGCTTTGATGTGAAGGACTACGGCGACTTCGATCCACTCTTCGCCCCCTTCCTTCTGATGATCCCTCTCCAGTGGTTCGCAGTATATTCGGCCTACTACAGAGGGATCTTCGATCTCGATGAGAGGGTCCTTATGGGAAGAGGAAAGATGTCAACGGGTAATCAAATAACCTGGCCATGATTTTTTTCATAACAGGGAGGATTGAAGGCAGATGAGATTCGAGAATGTATTGGTTGTTGATCCTATCGACGGAGAGTTTGTTGGAAGTGTTGAAACTGAAGAAAGCATAATCTCGAGAATTGAGCGAATTCAAGGGGCTCAAGAATTCGAGAGAATACTGATGCCGGGATTTGTTGATCCTCACACTCATGGCTCAGTAGGTGTGGACACTCTTTCCATGGACGTGGAAGCTTTGAAGAAGTGGGAGGACTTCCTTTACACTCAAGGAGTGACTTATTTCCTGCCTACTACTATGTCATCGACTCCTTCGGCCATCCTTTCTGCTGCTAGAGTAGTAAGAGATTACACAAAAAATAATAATCTGACTTCAGTTGGGGGAATTCACTATGAAGGCCCCTACCTGAGTCTAAAGAGAAAGGGAGCTCAGAATCCAGAACTCATTCGAAGCATAGACCTGAAGGAAATTGAGGAGACGCTAATCGAATCGGTGAAGCTCATTACTATGGCTCCGGAGCTCGAGGGATTCTCACAGGCGCAAGAGCTGATACAGAAGCGCGGTATAACTCTTTCGTTAGGACATACGGATGCAACTTACGGGGATATGGAGAGAGCATACAATCAAGGCTGCGATAGAATAACCCACTTCCCCAACGGGATGAACACTCTTCATCACAGGGAACTGGGCTGCGTTGGAGCTGTTCTTTCACTGCCTTTTTCGGCAGAGATGATAATTGATGGAATTCACTCTTTGCCGGATTTTGTGAAGCTTGTATTTGGAATAAAGGGCCCGAAGAAGATCATGATAGTTACCGATACTATCGATGCGACAGCCATGCCCGACGGAGAGTATGAACTGGGAGGACAGAAGGTCATTCTGAAAAATGGAAGACCTACTCTGGAGGACGGAACAATAGCCGCTGCCGTACTTGTCTTCAGCGGAGCTGTCAGAAATTTCAGGGAATTCACGGGATGCTCACTTAAAGAGCTTGCAATGGTCTCTTCTCTCAATTCTCTGAACTCTATTGGCATAAAGGATCGCGGAAGAATCTCCGAGGGCTATCGCGCAGATCTGGTATTGCTCGATGGAAATCTTGAAGTTGAAGAAACCGTTCTGAACGGGAAGACGGTGTTTCAATCCTGAGTAGGATCTCTTCCTACCAAGTTGCGGAGGGGTCGTGTGGAACCAATAAAAGTGTACATCGTTGACAACGGTACGGCGGAGATCAAGACATTATCTGAACGGATTTCCAAGCTGAGATGGAATATGCACGTAGAGACGGTTTCAGAAGATCCCTTTGTCGGAGAAACCTCGAGGTCCAATCAATTCTATACGCTGAACAAGTATCTAAAAAGCAAGTACGAAGGTTTCTCTAGCCTGATTGACGACATGATCTTTCTCGTGAGCCTTGACGATCCCTTGAGGCCCGGTAGAATAGTCGAAGCCAACAACAGCGTGGTTCAGAAGCTTGGATATTCCTATGAAGAGCTTCTTGAGATGAGTTTTTATTCGGTTGCCGGCGATCTCGATTCTGAGATGAAGAAGATCAGAGCCGATCTTCAGATAAAGGGAATGTGTACGACGGATTCATTTCTTACTATGAAGAGCGGCGAGAAGCTTCAGGTTGAGATTTGCCTGAAGGTTCTCGACTTGCAGAACTCCATAGTCACAATGGTTGTGGCCCGAGACACAAGTGCCTATAGGAAGGTAGCGGCAGAGATTCAGTGGAGACAGAATTTCGAACGGGTCATTTCAGAGGTTTCCGGAGCACTCAAGGAGTTTGAGAACATAGACGACGCAATCGAAAAAGCGCTTAGACAACTTGGAGAGCTTACTTCCGCCGATAGGGCCAATGTCTTCTTACTGGACTACAGAACCAATTCGGCAAGAAACACCCACGAATGGTGTAGAGAAGGCACCAAGGGTGCAAAATCATATCTTCAAAACATGCCGTTCGAAGAGTTTTCCTGGTGGATAAATGAAATGAAAAGAGAGGGGGTTCATTCTTATGTTGTTAGTGAACTCCCCGAAGAGGCTAGCAGAGAAGCAGAAATTCTTTCGCAGCAGGGAATCGTTTCACTTGTTGTCATTCCGATTTTCTCTAGGTATAGGCCTGTTGGTTTCGTCGGATTGGAAAGGCTTAGCGGCCAATTTGATTGGAGTAAGGCAGACATAAAGCTTCTGGAGGTCTTCGCCGGATTGATATCCGGAGTAATAGAATTCTCAAGATTCATGTGAAGGGAAGAAATCAACCGAAGGTCAGAGGCGTCAGATATTTACGAAAGAGAGTCCTTGGTTCTTTGGGAAGAGCAGTTACAAGCTCTAGGCGCGAAGAAGAACAAAAGACTAGACGAAAGCTGGGCAAGAACAGCCCAGATCGCAATGCCCGCTTAGCGGGGAAACAAAGGATCAGGTTAAAAGAGCGGTTAAGAGAACCCCGGGTTGATAAGAGCGGGTTAGGAAGTACGAGTGAAAGGAAACCAAAATGTGTGAATAGACAGGTTTTCCGGTGTCTGTT
>DSBT01000094.1 GCA_011045915.1 Mesotoga infera | reverse complement strand
ACCTGTTCATTCTGAAGCTCGAAGATATTCTCGAATTCTCCGGAGAAGAATCCCTTGAGATAGGTGTCGACTACTTCATTTCTTGTTTCAATCATTATGCTCTCCGTTTCGGGCTTTACGTAAGTAGATGGTCTTATGAAGAATCCCGCGACCTTTTTATCTGCATCCAGAGTAATTATCACATCGAATATCCCCGCCTTGAATTCAGAGGCGAATATGTAGGATACAAGATCGCCTTGAGGTACTTCGCTGATATCAAGAACCTGGGCGAAATCTCCAACCTGCATCTGCAATTGCCCTCTGAGATTTCTCATTGCTGAAAGCGGTTGCGCCTTCTTCATCTCGGCATTCTGCAGCTCATAAGCTTCGGGATA
Organism: Mesotoga infera; assembly: GCA_011045915.1. NCBI lineage: Bacteria > Thermotogati > Thermotogota > Thermotogae > Kosmotogales > Kosmotogaceae > Mesotoga > Mesotoga infera. The sequence goes on along the minus strand of DSBT01000094.1, from coordinate 1,634 downwards.
CTTCCCGTTGAAGAAACTGTCGAAGTACTGCTTTGCGACATCGATCGACGCGAAAGATAGAACCGATGCAATTAGAACCGCACTTACTAAAATCCTTTTGATCATTTTTCTTCCTCCTTAGCAATTAGCTATATTACTATTTCCTTTGAGAATCAAGATTTCTGTTCGCGGCAAAGATCCGCTGCACGCTTAAGGACAAAAACCCGCTAGTCGCTTTAGAGAGCCGTCTTTCGAAAGAGCCACTGCACGCTCTTGATCCTAAATCCCCGCTTGAGCGGGGGGGACCGCTTGCGGTGGGGAGTGTGCTCTTTGAAGTGCGTCTCAAAGCTAGTGCCCTCTTTGGATTTGAACGATGTAGTCACTCTTCACGTTGTTAGATTTGTGCTTTCTGTGTATGCTCACACCACAACTTGGAAGGAGCATCGAGCAAACGCCTTTATATGCTATTTCGAGGCAGCGGCTTCATTTGGTTTCAGATATAACACCCTCCGCCACTACGTGGCCCTCCTCCCTCAAGGGAGGATTTAAGATCAGGATCTTCAGAAGTCAACCGAAGTATTCGTACAAGAGCCGGCATATGACTGGCGTTTAACTCCTTGATTTATGGTTGTCATAAGCTCTCGAGCGGAAGTGCTAGGACCATGATTGACGAGAAAGTTCATCGTCGAGAGACTGAACCGGTCTGACGGTGGCCAGTTTTCAAACTTCTTTCTTTTCAAAGACCTTGTAATCAATTGCGGTCAGTAAAACTGTCACTGCAAGCAATGAGACCAGATAGATCCAGTCAACAGTTCCCTTCTGCGCTACACTTGATCCCAGTATAAAAGGATATGGATTCAGCCAGGAGAGCGCATCAATCATTCCAAGTATGGGCAATCCTAGGACTATTACTACTCCGGCGACGACTGGTTTAACCTGATCTCTACTCATTATAGAAATCATCGTAAAAAGAGAGTAGAAGAATGTGGCTCCGACCAGCTGCTGGAGCAGCACTTTCAGCGTATCGGCAAACACTGTGCTGTAACCGGCTAAATTCATTGCTACTGGACCGAGCAAGGACAAGACCGCCGTTATTGTCAGCACGGCTCCGAGTCCCGCAAGATACTTCGTCCTGAACACCTCGTTCCTGTTCTTTCTTGAAAGCAGGAAGTAGATCGTCTTCTTGTCGAATTCCTTTGCAAATATTGGGAAGGCAATCAGCAGAACGACGAAGGGGAGAAACTGCCCGTAGTTCTTTCCGTGCCACTGACTCAACAGATAGTAGTTGTCGTCATTAAGTCTCGAAAGACCTGAAACGTCTCCCATGAGATTCTTAAGAAAATCCGGCATCTCTTCTAGTTGAGCGGTCATCTCTTCCATCATCTGTGCTGCATAAGGTCTGAGAGCAATAGTTGTTACCAACGAGACCAGCAAAACGACGAACATTATTATTACTCTCAATTTCATTTCATGAATTTCTTTATAGAACATGCTTATTCCCCCTTACTATAGTCCCGAAGAAGGATTCAAGATTAACCTCTTCTCTTTTTGATCCAGCTATCTCCTTCAGTCTCGCGATATCTTTAGGGTTATCGGTGAGGACTTTCAGCGAATTTGCTTCTTTGACGACAGCGGTGAAGTCATTCCTATCTATT
>DSBT01000093.1 GCA_011045915.1 Mesotoga infera | reverse complement strand
GTATCGCTGTCCGAGTCTGGCGCAGTTTCATCGGAATCAGCATTCGCACTTATCGTGAATCCGGAAATTGGAGTGGTGCTCTCGACAGTGAAGGAGAACATGAAATCTTGATTTGCTCCTATTGCAAGGGAAAACGGACCAAAGTTATCTGACTTACTCGGATAACCATCCAGCGAGACTGAACCTGAGATATTGGTAAGATCAATATTTCCTGTGTTTTCAACAGTAACAGTACCGGAAATCGTGTAAGTGTAAGTTGCATCTCCTGGAATCCTTTCAGTTTCTATTGTGTATTGGATGGAAGACTCCTCACCTATGCCTAGTGTGATTAAAGTTGGAGTTGCCTCCTTCTCAATATTCCAATCGTACTCGAGAGTCTTGACCCAGGTTATCGTTGAATCTACTGTGACGTTCAAGCCTGGAACGAGGATCGTCACAGTCGCATCATCGCTTCTTTCTTGCTTTGTATCATCTTCAACGAGAGTCACGGTATTTGGAAGCTTGTACTCTCCCTCTTCTTTTTCCAAGTTCATTATATTAAATGTATAAGTAGTTGCCGCCGGAGTCTCTGAAAGCAGCCAGGGCCATGCATAATCTGAATCGGGAGTAACATCAAATCCTACCGGACCCATATAAGCATCATTCACAGTGGCTGTTTTGTCGAACTCTAAAAGGGTTGTAGGCGAAATCGGACCGGTAAGAGCTCCCGTATTGGTCTTTGATACAGCGCCGGAAACGACTTCTGCCTTCACCCTGTAGTAGTAACCGCTTTTGAAAGAGTAGCTCGAGAAATCAAAGGTTTTCGAAACCACGTCTCCCGGGGCAAAATCGCTAATCGAATAAGTATTAGTTGCAACGGCTGAGAATGTTCCGCCATCACTCGACTCCAGTAAGCTGATAGTAAGCGAAGCATCAACAGTGAGATTTGAAGTAAGAGAATTCCCTACTTCAACTTCCCCTTTGTAGGAAAAAGTATTAGTAGAGTTCTCGGTCAGCGTTCTGGTAGCATTAATTGAATATGTGACATCCTTATCTTCCTCGATATTCAGATAAATTGTTTCGGGAGCTACAGACTTTTCAATCTCCCAGTCGTATTCAATCTCTCTTGTCCAGGAGAATGTTCCCGTTACGGTTGCTTCAAGAGTAAGGACATCTTCCTGAGGTTCGGGTGTGGAAACCAGGACTCTTGCAAAGGCTTCTCTCTTCTGAAGAGTATCGTTTTCAGTTAATGTAGCATCATTCGTGAGAGAGAAATTCCCTTGCGGAGCAGCATTATCATTTGTTATGACAATTGAATACTTCTTCGTTCCTCCATTAACGTCGCTCAAGATCCATGGTGAAACGCTCCAAGGCCAGGTCCCAGTATGAGTTACGGAGAATCCATTCTTTTCGAACTCCACGAGATTTCTGGGCATATCGACTATCGAAGCACTTTCATCTATGAAAGTTTGTGACGATGGGGAATCAGGAACCAGATGATCCTCGAAATCATCGACTATCTCTGGCCAGTTATCAGTAGCCTCTGCCAGAATTCTCACTTCAGAATAGTCTCCCGGATTGAATTCAAAGGTGAACGGTTTGCCAATACCTATCAAATCACTGGCAGCTATTGTAGTGTTTGAACTGGTTTCAATAAGAGTCTTT
>DSBT01000092.1 GCA_011045915.1 Mesotoga infera | reverse complement strand
TTCATGGTTCGCTCGTAGGGCTGGCCGGCGCGCTTAACGCATCTATGCTTGAAGCCGCGGTCCCATACTGCGGGGATACCTATACCTTGCCAGTAATAGCGATAGTTGTCATGGGTGGCATTCCTCTTAGCGGAGGCCGCGGAGGACCAATCGGCACAGTCTTTGGGGCTATGCTGGTAACCGTTCTGATAAGCGGCCTGAATTTCATGAGTGTAACTCCTGAATTCAGAAACGTTGCAATGGGCGCTCTAATAATTGCCGGCGCGCTCATGTCAAATGTCGGAAGGCCGCAGATGATCACCGTTAAGTGATCTTTGGTCTAAAAAAGTGAGACAGAGAATGAGAGGTTTATCTTTATGGATGAAAACGTAAAAGAAAATAGCGGAATCCTCTTCGAGATCAAGGGAGTTGAAAGAAACTATCCAGGTGTGCAGGCATTGAAGGATGTCACTTTCAATATCAACAAGAACGATGTTATAGGATTCGCGGGGGAAAACGGAGCGGGAAAGTCAACTCTGCTAAAGCTTATAGCAGGCGTTGAACCACCCGATAAGGGAGAGATGTTCCTCGAAGGAAAGAAGTATGCTCCTCAAAGCTTCCGGGAGGCCAATACACTCGGAGTCTCGATGGTCTTTCAGGAGCAGAACCTTGTTCAAAGTCTGACTGTTTACGAGAATCTCTTTCTATCGCACGAAAAGCGATTCCAGGTTGCCGGTACTCTCAAGAAGAGACAGATGATCTCCGAAGCAAAACGTTATTTGGAGAGTTTTGGTCTCGACATCGACCCCAGAAAGGAAGTCTCCCGATACTCTTTTCACGAGCGTCAGATGCTTGAGATAATCAGAGCGTTTGTTATTGCAGACATGTACAAAGTTCAGACGCCTCTAATACTTCTCGATGAGCCCACCGCGGCGCTCCCTGAAAAGGAGAGAGAGCTTCTCCTTGAGAGAGTGAAAACCTTTTCGAACAAAGCAACATTTGTATTTGTATCACACCGTCTTTCAGAATTGATGAACGCCTGTAACAGAATCCTGATTCTCAAAGACGGCCAGCTTATAGGAGAAGTGGACCCCGAGCTCTCGGAAGAGAGAGAGATTCACCCGCTCATGGTCGGAAGAGAGTTGAGCGCCGATACATACAGAGTTGAAGATCAGAAGGAATTCAACGGGGATGAAGACCCTGTTTTGAGAGTAAGAAATCTTTCCAAGAAAGGCCTTTACAGCTCCGTTTCTCTGGAAGTGCGTCGAGGCGAGATACTTGGAATAGGAGGCCTCATAGGCTCTGGAAAGAAATTCCTTGGGGAGACGCTCTTTGGAGTGGACGAACCAACAGAGGGAGAGATAATCATTGACGGACATCCCGTGTCTAAATCAACAATTAGAAACATGACCAAGCTTAGAGTCGGGTATGTGCCTTCGGAGAGAAAGGAAAACGGAATAATCGGACTGTCAACTGTGGCCGACAATCTCACTATTACCAGATTCGACGAGTTCAGCAGTCGCTTTGGCTTCTTGAACAACAAAAAGGAACTCAGACTGATCAAAGAGGGAATAGAAAAATTCCGAATAAAGGCGACAAGCGAAGATCTGTGCTTTTCTTTGAGTGGAGGTAATCAGCAAAAAATTGTATTGACCAAGTGGATAATGAAGAATCTCGACATTCTGATTCTCGACAATCCCACCAGAGGAATAGATATCGGAGCCAAAGAGGAGATATACACCTTTATAAGAGAAGCGGCAAACAAGAACCTGGCGATTATTCTGATTACAGACGATCTGCTCGAACTCATAGGATTAAGCAACAGGATAGTTATTATGAAAGATGGAAATGTCTCGCTTATAGTAGATGCCGACAAGAGACGTAAACCAACCGAACAAGAACTCGTGAGAGATATGGTATAAGAATAGCCAAGGTGGTGTAGAGAGATGAAGAAGCTTATCAATGATCCCAAGAGCGTTGTAATCGAAATGTGTCAGGGAATGGTGAAGGCCTTCCCGGAGAATCTTCTACTAGACGAGGAGTTCATGGTAATTTCCAGAAAGAATCCCAACAAAAACAAGGCGATTCTAATCAGCGGCGGAGGAAGCGGCCATGAACCCGCTCATGCAGGGTTCGTCGGCAAAGGAATGTTGGATGCGGCCGTATGTGGTGATGTCTTTGCTTCACCTTCCGTAATGCAGGTCTTCAACGCCATAAAACACAACCATTCGGAACAAGGGGTCTTGCTGATTATAAAGAACTATTCTGGAGACGTCATGAACTTCGAAAGCGCTGCAGCAATGGCTGAAGATTACGATATTAGAGTCGACAGCGTTTGTGTAAATGATGACATTTCTATCGAAAAGAAGGAAGACAGACGGGGCGTAGCCGGAACGATCTTTGTTCACAAGATTGCAGGCGCTCTTGCAGAAAGGGGAGCTTCTCTCAGGCAGGTGAAAGAGATCGCTCAAAGGGTTATTGACAATGTTAGAACAATGGGAGTAGCACTCACATCCTGCACAGTTCCCGCAAGAGGAAAACCGACTTTCGACCTTGAAGAGGACAAGATTGAGGTTGGTGTTGGAATTCATGGAGAAGCAGGAATATTTAGAGACCGATTGCTATCAGCTAAAGAAACTGCCGAGCTAATCATTGAAAAAATACTTGGCGAAATATCCGTGTCAAAGGAAGAAGAGGTTGCCGTACTGATAAATGGATTCGGTGGAACTCCGCTTCAAGAGCTTTTCATAATTAACAACGAGGTAGCCTCGATTCTTAAGGATAAGGGAATAACCGTGGCGAAGACTCTGGTTGGAAGTTATATGACGTCCATAGATATGGAGGGTGCTTCAATCTCAGTTCTTAAGCTTGACGAACAGATGAAGAGACTTCTCTCTGCGCCCTGTGAAACTGCTGCCTGGAAGGAAATGGAGGCTTGAACATGACTGTAATCTCGAAGGATGAATTTATAGAAATAGTTGGGATCGCTGTCGAGTCTATACTGGAAAACGAGCAGTACTTCTGTGATCTCGATTCAGTTGCCGGAGACGGTGACTTCGGAACTTCTTTGGCGAAAGGCTTCTCTGAAGTTAAGTCAAAATGGAAGGATCTCGAAAAGAGCAATGTCGGTACCTTCTTGAGAGACTGCAGCATGATAATAATGGAAAAATGCGGCGGAGCTTCCGGACCAATCTGGGGCAATGCCTTTCTGAGCGCTTCCAGAGTATCTAAGGGAAAGGAGAGTCTCGAAATCGCCGACATCGCCGAGCTTTTCCAGGCAATGGTAGATGGAGTACAGAAGGTCGGCAAAGCTGAATTAGGGGACAAAACTCTTTTGGACTCGCTGATCCCCTTTAAAGACTCCTTGAAGGAAAGTGCGAAGCTGAACGAATCGATAGAAGAGGCCTTTGAAAAGGCAGTAACCAGGGCAGAAGAAGGAGCTGAATCTACGAAAACGATTGTTGCAACTAAAGGAAGGGCAAGATATCTGGGCGACAGGAGCATTGGAGCATATGATGCGGGTGCCAGAGCAGTTGCAGTCATTCTATCAGATATTCAAAAGAGCTTCTTCGAAAAAGCTAAGTGAAACTCCGCCGATGGAAGGTGATTGAATTGTTATTAAGTATTTTTAGACTCAGTCGTTTCACACTACTTGCCTTTTTGTTTGTAGGGAGCTTCTGTGGAGCTTTCTGGGTCGATTCTTATCTGGATAATATCAAAACATCCGGAGTGAAAAGGATTGAAATAAGAAACTATAATACGCAGGACGGGGAGTTATGGATAAAGTTTGCCACTCTGACCGCTGAGTACGATGAATCAGGAAACACCATCCGTGAGAGCAAACTCTCCGGCGACGGTGTTCTGGAGTTTGACTATTCCTATCAGTACGATAGTGAAGGTAATATGCTCACTATGCAAGGTAAGAGGATAGTAAACGACTCAGTATTAGAACATAGTTATGAATACAAGTACGACGAGAACGGGAGACAGACAGAAGGAATTCAGTACTCCTCAGATGGTTCGATAATCTCAAAATACTCTGCAAAGTACGACAAAAGTGGAAACTTCGTCGAAGGAAACGATGTTCAGTATGATTCATCAAACAGCACCAGATACTTAGCCATCTATAACGAACTCGGTTACATGACCGAGGAAACCAAATATATAGTGTATGAGTACAAAGAAAAGGAAGGCCTTCAAACTGAATTCAGAAACGAGTATCAATATGATGACCTCGGGAACTTGCTTCTGGAGATCGGCTATGGCAAGTACGGAGACTTCTCTTACAAATACGTTTATGAATACGATGAAGACAGCAATTTGACGAAGGCGTACAACTACGACGCAAGCGATACGGTCATTTCTGTCTACGAAGCTTTTTACGATGATGAAGGGAATCTAGTAAGCTTCACCTTGTCTGATACAGATGGGAAGCTACTCTCTAAGCATGAAGCTCAATACGAAAATGGCAATATGGTTCTCGAAGTCGACTGTCTTTCGGTGTCGCGCGATCCAGTCTACTCGGCCGAATATAATGATCAAGGGCTGAAACTAAAGGAGACTAACTATAACAGAAATATCGGTGGAAGCCCTCTCACTTACAGCTATGAATACCTCTACGACGGTAGAGGAAACTGTATTCAGGAAAAGTACTTTGTTTATCTTGAAGACGAAGAAGAGTGGAAGCCGATAACAAAGACAGTTTACCTGATTACCTATTATGAGTAAGAAGAGACTTTGACAAGAAAACCATTACACTGTTTCCAAAAACAAAACCTGTTCTAATTAGCTGCGCTAGAACCGCCGGGAATACGAGAACTAAAATTTAATAAAAGTCCTTCGCGCTCATGGTTGGTGCGATGGAAAAGCATAGAGCTTAGAGGTTATGGGTGCCTTGAGTTATAGGGCACCTTTATGCTTTTTTCTTTGGGAATTTGATCACAATTTTGCATTAAAGAAGAATGTTTCACATAAAGGCCCAATGGTGACCTAATTCAAAATCAGAAGGAGGTATTTTCGTGCTTAAAGTATTCTATTGTGGAGATCAGGTAATGCTGATCACAACGTACGTAAAAGGTATGAATTCCTGGACAGATGGAGTGGTACACGATGAAAGTTTTCATCTGAGAAAAGCCCTTGAATCGGATTCGGAAATCGCTTTGACTTATCTTCCAACAAGCGAAGTCCAGAGAAACTTCCCAAAACCGGATGAGCTTGGACAGTACGACGTAATACTTTTCAGCGATGTTGGAACAGACACAGTAATAATGTACGAAGACAGATTTAACAACTGCCCTATGGGGGTCGACAGGCTTGGTGCACTGAAGAAATGGACGCGTGATGGCGGCGGTTTCTGCGGTGTCGGCGGCTGGCTATCATTTGGAGGCATGTTTGGAGTAGCCAAGTGGCACAAGACTCCTGTTGAGGAGATACTTCCCGTCACCTGTTATCCGTATGATGACAGGGTCGAAATTTCTGAAGGAATGACTCCGAAAATTCTCAAGAAAGACCATCCGATCTTCAAGGGAGTAGACTTCGATTCGGCGCCTCCTCTCTTCTCCGGATACAACGAAGTGAAGGCAAAGCCCGAAGGAGAAGTCCTGGCAGAACACAACGGAGATCCAATAATCGTCACCGGTCAGTATGGAAAGGGTAGAACGCTTGCTTTTGCTACCGATCCAGCTCCTCACTGGGGTCGCGGAATGGTTGAATGGAAGGATTACGGTCAATTCTGGGTAAATGTGGTGAAGTGGCTCGGAGGCAAATAGTCATGAAAAAGATAATCAATTCAACTGACAATTTGATCACGGAAATGCTCGATGGAATTGTTATGGCATTCCCTAAGGATTTCAAGAGAGTTGAAGGCTACGACAAAGCCTTGATCACTCCAAGAGCACCTGTGAAGAACAAGGTGGGCATCGCAACCGGTGGCGGTTCAGGTCATTTGCCTCTCTTCCTGGGATATATTGGCGAAAACCTTCTCGACGGCGCCGCAGTCGGCGACGTATTCTCATCGCCTTCGGCCGAAACAATGCTTGCAATTACCAAGGCTATAGACAGCGGGAAAGGTGTTCTCTATTTGTATGGAAACTACGGCGGAGATATCATGAACTTCGACATGGCCGCAGAAATGGCAGAAGAAGAGGGAATCCGGGTGGAAACCTGCATCGGTTGTGACGATGTGGCATCGGCCCCGGCAGATGATGCCGGCTCAAGAAGAGGAATAGCAGGGCTGATCTTCGCATATAAGATTGCCGGCGCAAAAGCTGCCACGGGTGCCTCTCTTGAAGAAGTAAAAGAAACAACCGACAGAGCTCTGAATTTTATCAGAACAATGGGAGTCGCCCTTTCCCCCTGCACGATTCCTGCAGTCGGATTGCCTACTTTCGAGATTGGCGATGATGAAATGGAAATCGGCATGGGCATTCATGGTGAGCGCGGTATAAAGCGCGAAAAACTCAAGAGTGCCGATGAGATTGCCAGTTTCATGACGGAGAGAGTAATCGACGATCTTCCATTCGAATCGGGAGACGAGGTTGCCGTACTTGTCAACGGACTCGGTGCGACAGCTCCTCAGGAACTCTATGTAACCTTCAGAAAGGTCAAGGAGATACTCGATCTGAAGAAAATCAAGATCTACAAGTCATTCGTGGGAGAATACGCAACTTCAATGGAGATGAAAGGTCTTTCGATAACTCTCTTCAAACTTGACAGGGAATTCAAGGAGCTCCTAGATATGCCGGTTCATTCGCCGATGCTTCTGCAGCAATTCTGAGGGGCGGTGATCAAATGAAAGAAGCCATTAGTGCAGCAAAGATCTCAGAGATTCTCTATGGCGTCTGCAATTCACTTGAAAAGAACTATATCGATGAGTTTAGAGCTCTTGACGCGGCTATAGGCGACGGAGATCTCGGCATCACTATAAGAAAGGGCTGTATGGCGATAATCGAAACACTGAAGACTTTTCAGACTGAGGATACTGGAGCTCTGATAAAGAAGTGTGGAATTCAGTTCAATCAGGCAAATCCTTCCACTTTCGGAGTTCTGACGGCAAGCGCATTCATTGAGGGAGGCAAGAAGGTTCTGGGAAAGGAGTCTCTCACTCTGGATGAAATCGCCGGTATGTTCAGGGCTGCACTAGAAGGAATCATGAAGAGAGGAAAGGCAAAAACGGGAGAAAAAACGATGCTCGATGCTCTTGAGCCTGCTGTGGAGGCTCTTGAAAGGGCCGCTTCTGAAGACAAATCTATTTCCGAGGCCTTCGAGAAAGCCGCAGAGGCAGCAGAAGATGGACTGGAAAGAACTAAGGACATGGAAGCAAAGAAGGGCAGAGCAAAAGCATTCGGCAGCCGCACGGTCGGCGAGCAGGATCCCGGAGCAACAGTTGTTTACCGCTTTCTGAGGGAAGTTTCAGAAGAACTAAACAAATCTTGAAAAGGGGTGAAGGAATGAAGAAGCGTTTTATTATTTCGATTCTTGTAATCATGGTTCTAACGCTTTCAAGTATGACGTTCGCAGGAACTGAATATGCGAAAGACGTGACGGTCGCAATCTGTGGGCATGGACTTGAGGCAGAATCCTGTCAGAGAGATTTCCAGCAGGTGAAGATCGAATGCGCTCACAGGGATTGGGAGTTTATCGATGCAATGACCGTAAGAGATCCTGCCCAGCAGCGTGAAACTATGGAGACCTTGATCCAGAAGAAAGTAGATGCCATCGTAATCATCTACTGGGACATGGAAGCTATCGCAGACCTCATTCTCAAAGCAACCGAAGAGGGTATTGGTGTCTACTGTGTTGACACTGAAGTTAAGCCTGGAGTCATTGTTAGTTGTACACAGAATAACGCCGTTGCCGGAGCTCTAATGACCTACTGGGGAATCCAGAGGCTAAACGAGAGAGGGAAAGTGGCGATTTTCAGTGGTAAGTGGCATATTATGAGACGAAGAGCCTATGTCGCCGCAACGCTCTTCGAAAGAGATTGGCCGGCCATTGAGCTTGTTGCCGAAGAATTTCTACCTCTCGTTGGATACGAAGACAGCGCTTTCAACGTTGCAGTCAACTGGATGACGAAGTATGGAAATGACCTCGACTGGATATTTGCCGGTTGGGACACTCCCGGTCAGTACGCCGCACGTGCAATTGAACAGGCGGGATTCGACAAGGACGATATTTTCGTTACCGGTATTGATGGAGGTTCGGCCGTTTACTCTATGATAAGAAGTGGATCTCCATTTGTTGCCACAGTAAGCCAGCCATTTGAATACTACGTTCACACCGTATTTGAAGTCATCAATCAGGTAGAAATGGGAATTGGACCCGATCATCCAGACTCTCTCGTACCTCCGGGAAGAGTCATCTATGCAACTCCATACGTAACAGATGAGACGAATGTTCCCGAACCAGGAAGCTCTATCCATGCTGTATTTGGTTACTACGGAATGGATCCAGACGATCCCGATGCATGGTTCAACTGGCAAGACGCTGGTGGTCCATACAAGATTCAGTAATCTGCCTGTTTTAGAAGCCAATATCGGGAGAGGATTCTCTCTCCCGATATTGATTCTGAATTACCTGGTGAAAGAAGGTCTGATATGTCGGATAAGAATATTGTTTTGAAGACTGTATCCATATCTAAATCCTTTCCGGGGGTCAAAGCCCTAAACAACGTAGACTTCGATTTGCTCGAGGGTGAGATTCACGCTATCTGTGGTGAAAACGGAGCAGGAAAGAGCACTCTCTGCAATGTTCTGACAGGAATAGTGAGACCAGATGAGGGAAATGTCTTTCTCAACGGTGCGGAAGTGAGGCTTACTCACCCTTCCCAGGCCCTTAGACTGGGGATAAGAATGGTTTATCAGGAGCGGAATCTCATCCCTTATCTCACTGGCGCTCAAAACATCCTTTTGAGAGAGGAACCTGTCAAGGGAGGGTTCTTGATAGACGAAAAGGCAATTCTTTCAAAAGCAGAGGACCTATCTGAGCTTTACAACCTAAGAGTGCCTCTAGGCATCCCGGTTGCGCTTCTCAGTTCTGCGCAAAGACAGGCTATAGAGATTCTACGCGCCTTCCTATACAAACCCAAGATACTGATTCTTGACGAGCCTACTTCCAGTCTTACCGAGGCGGAAGTCAAGTCGCTGTTCAGCGCAATCCATCAGATAAAAGATGAAGGCGTTTCCGTCATTCTGATTACTCACAAACTTGAAGAAGTCTTCGAAAACGCAGACAGGATTTCGATATTCAGAAACGGCGAGAGAGTAACCACAAGGAACAAAGAAGACCTTTCTGAGGAAGAGGCGATAAGACTTATGGTGAACAGGAATATTTCTAGCCTCTTTCCCGAAGTGACGAATCGCTCTGGAGACATGATACTGCAGGTCGAAAACCTTAGCGGTTCGGGATTTCTTAAGGATATCAGTATTCACTTGAATAAAGGAGAAGTTCTGGGACTATACGGTCTCATCGGATCTGGAAGGACCGAGTTTATAGAGCACTTATACGGTCTAAGAGAAACAAAGATCGGCAGGGTAATTGTCAAAGGGAAAGAAGTTCAGCCCAATGTACATAGAATGATAGAGGAAGGCGTCTTCCTTGTACCGGATGATAGAAGAGAAAAGGGACTACTTACAAGTTTGAATCTGAAGAAGAATTTGACAATATCATATATCGATGAGTTCTCAAGACTCATGGGAGTTGTCTCGGCCAAAAAAGAGAATTCTCTGGTAAAAAGCATTCTTGACAAGAGTTCGCTAAGTCTTAAGTACTCTAACAT
>DSBT01000091.1 GCA_011045915.1 Mesotoga infera | reverse complement strand
TTCGGAGCAATTTCGAGGGTGTTCCTGGTCAAAATCCACATATTGTGAGTCAACTACTACTCTCTTGAATATGACGACCTCTTTAACAGGAAGAAGGTAGTAGTTTTTCAGGAAGCCCTAAATTATCATCAGAGACTCAATATAGCGTTTTCAGGAATTCTTTGATTTCTTCGGAAGCGGCGTAATCCTCGGGAGTCATACAGGAGTTGTCCTTGACATTTGCCACCAAGCCGAAATTGCTAAGAATTGTCAGCATTTCGATTGCATCCCATTTGTCCTGAACCGCATAATGGGAGGGCGTCATGCCGGCATGGTCCTGATGATTTACGTTTGCCCCCTTCTCTGCGAGATGGGAGATCGACTCCATGTTGTAGTCTATTACCGCATAGAAGATTGGGGTCCTGCCCTCGTCGTCTTCGGCGTCGATATCTGCTCCACTCTCCAGCAAGTAATCAATCATCTCCAGACTCCCATAACTACCGACCGCCGCATGGATTGGTTGGAGACCTTCCACTGCTCTTATTGAGACGTTTGCGCCTTTCTGGATAAGAAGCTTCGCCATCTCGATTTTTCCATATACCGCAGCGATATGAAGCGGAGAGATACCGGTTTCGACTTCATTGTTGTCTACGCTGATTCCAGCCGAGAGTAACTGCTCTATGACTTCTACATCTTCTTTATAAACGGCAAGATGCAGATGGAAGGGCAAATAGTCTTTGTTGTCCCTTGCCTGGACGTCTGCTCCAAGAGAGATCAACAGTTTGACGTTATTGAAGTATTCATCTTCTGCAGCGATGTGAAGAGGTGTCTTTCCATCGTTGTTTCTCGCGTCAACATCAATCCCTAGCTCGACAAACATCTCGATGTTTTTTGTGGAACCTTTCCCGGCTGCACGATGGAGGAGAGTGTTTCCATCCTCATCGATAGCCGAATAGTCCGCTCCGTATTCGATGAGTTTAATAGCGACATCGTTTTTCGATTTTGACACTGCCAGTTGAAGCGGCGAAAAGTATTCATTTCCAACAGACACATCTGCCCCATGTTCCAAAAGCGCTTCTATGCCCTCAATTGGAAGACCTTCCGATATAGCTAGGTAGAGAGGAGTTCTGCCGTCTTTGGCCGGTCGATTTGGATCGGCTCCGTTTTGGAGCAGGAAGACTACAGTATTTGTCCCCTTCGAAAATATCGCGGCAATCAAAGGTGATCGGAAAGCATATTCAACTCTCTCCAGATCGGCTCCCTTCTCGACAAGATACTTAACGACTTCCAGAGTAGCGTCGTTCTTGGAGTTGTCACAGGCAAGGATCAAAGGTGTATAGCCTTCATAGAACATCGAACTGGCCGGATGGGCGTTTATGTCCGCCCCTCTTGCAAGGAGCATCTTCACGACATCGAGGAGCCCCTTTCTCGCAGCGTAATGAAGAGCTGTATAGCCGTTGTCGTCAACAGTTGAAATGTCTGCCCCAGATTCGATAAGGTAGGTCGCTATTTCCGAGTGGCCGTAATCCGCTGCGACCATCAAGGGTGTTTTGTTTGCATAGCCACGCTCGTTAATATTACCACCGCTGTTGACGGCTTCCTTTACCCCTTGCAGATCACCGTTGGACGAACTATTGTAAACGCTTGAAAAAGAGACTACCGATAACAGCAGTACTGACAGAAGCAATAACAAGAGTCTTTTCATACTTAGATCCTCCTTCCGCGAAGTGAACGATCACTAGCAGTTCAAAATAGCTGCTGATCATGTGAATAGCAGTATCCACCTGAGAAAATAGCATTCCCTGTCGAGATTCACGCAAGAGTGATTTAGAATCTCAGATCCGGTCGAACATGCCGATTCAGAAGCAAGATGCTTTTGTCTTCTGAGTCAATCTCACGCGTCATTCATTCTATACAGAACTGTCGACTATCTGACGCTCTTGATTCCGAATCAAGCAAGAGCATAATCTACGGCCGCCCGGGCGTGAATAGCCGTGGTGTCGAAAACGGCAATGTCAGCGTCTGATTCTTTTATCAAAAGAGGGATCTCAGTGCAACCGAGGATAACTCCCTCGGCTCCATTGACCTGAAGACCCTTAATCACTTCTTTATAGACTGACCTGGATTCCTCTCTGAAGACTCCTTTGCAGAGCTCCTCGAAGATAATCCTATCTACCACTGCCATTTCTTCAGCCGAAGGAACAATCAGATTTACGCCAAATCCCGCCAATGTATCCTTGTAGTAAGCCCTCTCCATAGTGAATCTTGTGCCGAGCAGTCCAACGGTTTCAAGTCCTTTTCTCTCAATCTCCTCTCCGACCGCTTTACCGATTTCCAGAACTTCAAGCCC
>DSBT01000090.1 GCA_011045915.1 Mesotoga infera | reverse complement strand
TGCCTTGGTGGAGGCGGCGAGAGTCGAACTCGCGTCCGAAACCAAATTCCTTGCAGGCTCTCCGAGCGCAGCCTGTGATCATCGTCAACAGTCAAGACTTCACAGGCAGAGTCCGACTGTCCTAGCCCCTAAGTGTCCCCGAGAATTCGGAGCAGATCCACGGGTAAGGTCTGATTTTCTGACGCCCTTCATAGCCCACCAGA
Source organism: Mesotoga infera (assembly GCA_011045915.1). Taxonomy (NCBI): domain Bacteria; kingdom Thermotogati; phylum Thermotogota; class Thermotogae; order Kosmotogales; family Kosmotogaceae; genus Mesotoga; species Mesotoga infera. The sequence continues at coordinate 3,947 of DSBT01000090.1, read as the reverse complement.
CCAAAAAGCTATTCGGACGGCTACTTATTAATTATTAAGCAGCAAGTGCAAATTCGTTATTGGCATTTCTGCTTGTCCGGTTTTTTGACGCGGCTCCGGGACCTCGGCTCGCTCCTTCAAGTTCATTGACCCCGTCGAAACCGTTTCGCCCCCAATGATAATTATATCATCGGTCTATTTGGTTGTCAGCGAGACCGTACTTTTCAAGCTTATAGTATAGACTCCTTATGCTTATCCCCAGTTCGTTTGAAGTCTTTGTCTTATTCCAGTCGTTTCTTTCGAGGGCTGCCCGGATAATCTCTTTTTCATAGTCTTCCATTAACACTGTCAGGCTTCCCATAGGCAGTTCGCCGTGCTTCTCAGGTCTTTCAATGACTCCCTTTATGTGAAAAGGCATTATTGTCTTCTCTTCGAGTTCCATGCTGATCATTGCCCTACCGATGACGTTCTCGAGCTCCCTAACGTTGCCAGGCCAATCATGTTTCCTAAACAGCGTTAGGACGGCCGGATCAATGCCCGCGACCATCCTGCCATACTCCTGATTGAGCCGCATTACTACCAGTCTTGCAATCTCGGGAATGTCCTCAGGTCGCTCCCTCAAAGAAGGGATGAATATGGGAACTACGTTCAAACGGTAGTACAGATCGGGAAGAAACTCTCCGGCCGCCACAAGCTTTTCCAGACTGACATTCGTTGCGGCGATCACCCGTACATCCAGTTTGACTGTCTCATTTCCTCCAACGGGCTTAATCTCTTTATCCTGAAGGAATTTCAGGAATTTCGACTGGACCGAAAGACTCATCTTCGCGACTTCATCCAGGAATACCGTTCCCCCGTTTGCTTCCTGAAGAAGTCCCTTCTTTCCACCGCGGCGCGCTCCCGTAAAGGCTCCTTCGACATAACCGAAGAGCTCTGATTCAAGCAGAGTTTCGGGCAGCGCTGCACAGTTCACACTAATGAAGCTCGCATCGCGTCTATCACTTGAATGGTGTATTGCGTGTGCAAAGAGCTCTTTCCCGGTACCACTCTGACCGTTAAGCAAAACCGTTGCCTTTGTGATTGAGACTTTCCTCGCCTGATCTATTGCGACCTGCATCAGTTTGGACGATCCGGCGATGTCATCGAAGGTGTACTTTGCCTTCATGTATCTCAGAAGCCTCTTCGTATCTTCAAGCTCTCTAGCAAGTCTTTCGATTTCGGATATGTCGTGGATAACGGCCACGCTTCCTTTGAATGAGCCTTTCACGAAGAGCGGCGTGACATTTACCAGTACTTCTTTCTTGTTTGGACCGACCTTGAGCCTCGCATTGTATATAGGCTTCCTTGTTCTCGCCACTTCCAGATGAAGCGAGGAACCCTCCGCTATGTCGACAGTTGCCATCTTTCCAATAACGTAATCTGGGCTCATTCCAGTGATTCTTGTGTAAGCTTTGTTTACGAGAACGATCTTCCCCTTTTCATCGGCAACGGAAATTGCATCATAAGTACTGTCAATAATCGAAGTCAGAAGCCCTTCCATTTCTTTATGATTTATAACTTCCTCGGCCATTTTCTCGACGTTTGTAATATCTCGAAAGACGGCCATTGCCGCGTGAACAAGTCCGTTAGAATTGACGATCGGGAACCTCGAGGTGACTATTGTCTTGTCTTTAAGGTACTGAATTCTATTCAGCTCTGCTTCGCCGCTTTTCAAGACGATATGGAGCCTTGTGTTTGGTATGGTCTCTCTAACGGAAGCTCCTGATGCATCTTCTCCGTCTATTCCCAGAATATTGAGTGCCTCGTCATTTATGAAGGCTATTGTCTCGTCTGAATCGACGACGATTATTCCCTCGATAAGTGAATTCAGAATCTTTTCGAAAAGCTCTCTTTCCATTACTCACCCGTTTTCGGGTTCACACCACCTTCGGGATACACATTCCTGAACAGTCTAACAAAATCCTCCTTGTTCAGCTCTTCGGCCCTCACGTCTGCCCCGATTCCAGACGACTGCAACAGATTCTCAGGAAACTCGACCAGACCCTCCAGATTGTTCTTTAGCTTCTTGCGTCTCTGAGAGAAACATTGCCTGACAAATCTCCTGTAAACCGTTCTTTCCGCTCTTTCAATCGGAGCATTTTCGAGCAGCGAAAGCCGAATTACCATGGAGTCTACCTCAGGCTGAGGAATAAACTCCTTTTTCGAGACATGGAAGAGTTCCGTTACTTCAGCAAACGTGTTGACGTTCACCGTCAGTATACCGTATTCCTTAGTTCGAGGTGTTGCGGTCAATCTGTCGGCATACTCCTTCTGAACCATCAAGACTGCCTTATCAAAAGTCGGCCCTTCAAACATGATTCTTTCAATAATTGGAGAAGTGATGTAGTAGGGGATGTTGGCAACATAGGTTACGGGTTCGGGCAGCGAGCTTAGATCTGCTTTGAGAAAGTCCTCGTACAAGAGTTTGCATCTTTCGCCTTCAAGCTTTTTGTTACCCTCTTCGAATCTTGTGTCGATCTCAAAGCCAATTACATTGAAGCCTCTCTCAAGCAAGACAGCTGTAAGTGAACCTGAACCAACGCCAATTTCGACAACAGTTGAAGAAGCATCCATCTCAACTGAATCGACTATCCTTCTCGAAATTCTGTCGGACTTCAGGAAGTTCTGACCCAAAGCTCTATTAAGCCTTATGTTTATCGATCTTTCTGCCATCATCCCTCCATTTCAGAAAGGGTTCGGAGAAGCTACCCAATCTAAGGAAAAACCCGTCGGAAAGACGGGTGGTTTTCTGGCGGAGAGAGTGGGATTTGAACCCACGGACGAGTTGTGCTCGTCATACGCTCTCCAGGCGTACGCCTTCGACCGCTCGGCCATCTCTCCAACAGTGACAATTATATAGTCCATACTTTGAGTTGTCAACGAGATTCTATGGTAAACTAAATGATAGGTATAGAAATGTTTATATTTAGGGGTGATTTGATGAAAAAGCTGTTCGGAACCGACGGCATCAGGGGAGTTATTAACGAAGAGCTCACGCCCGAACTTGCCATGAAGCTTGGCAACGCAATTGGAAGATACTACCTGGGAAAGTACAACAGGTTTATCATAGCAAAGGATACGAGAAACTCCGGTGATCTTATCGAAAGCGCAATGGCTGCCGGAGCGGCCTCTGCGGGTATGAACGTTGAATTTGCCGGAGTAATTCCCACTCCGGCTCTCGCATACATTACCAAGAAGGAAAACACTCTGGGAGCGGTTATTTCAGCCTCTCACAATCCGGCTGTCTACAACGGAATCAAGGTGCTGGCCAAAGGAATGAAGATTTCAGACGAAGACGAAGTTGAAATTGAGAACCTGATAATAGACAACCCTTACCATTACACAGTCTTCTCCGGAGTCGGGAAGATCCGACAAGTAGACCATTACAGAGATGAGTATATTGATTACGTAGTGGGTCTCTACAAGCGTGAAAAGCTTCCTTCAAAAGGGATCGTTGTCGACGGCGCAAATGGGGCAATTTCGACCGTCATATCGATGGTATACGAAAGCCTAGGCATCAAGGCCGACCTTCGCGGAATCAAACCAAACGGAATAAACATAAACGATGGCTGTGGTTCGCTTTTTCCTGAATACTTGGGAAATTCACTCGACCAAGGGCAAATTGGTGTGCTCTTTGACGGCGACGCCGACAGATGTCTCTTTGTTCTCCCCGGTTCGAGGTTGATAGACGGCGACATGTTGATGGCTCTGAACTCGATTAAGATGGTTAGTCAGGGAAGATTGAAGGGCAACAGAGTTGTTGCAACTGTTATGTCGAATCTAGGCTTCGAGAAATATCTGACTTCCAGAAATCTTGTTCTCGACAGGACGAAGGTCGGCGACAAGTACGTACTTGAGAGAATGCTGAAGACAGGAGGCGTTCTTGGCGGAGAACAGTCCGGACATATCATCTTCCTGGACAGAAGCTC
>DSBT01000089.1 GCA_011045915.1 Mesotoga infera | reverse complement strand
ATTCTGATGCTTCGTGATAATGACGAGGTTCTAGTGAGCGAGCTTCCGACGGCAAGATTTTTTCTGTATTACGTCAAAAGAAGCGATTTGAAGGAGGAGTGCATGGATTTATCGAGAATTAGGCATGACTTACATGAGATTCCGGAGATTGGATTCAATGAGTTCAAGACTCAGGCGTATATTATGAGTTTCCTGAATCAATTGTCTGTTCCCTACGAAAAGGTTGCGGGAACTGGAATTTTGGCGAAATGGGAAAAGGTCGAAGGCCCTTTCGTTCTATTTCGAGCCGATATGGATGCTCTTCCTGTTTTTGAAGAAACAGATGTTCCGTTCAAATCTGCACATGAAGGTTTTATGCATGCATGCGGGCATGATGTTCATATGACAATTCTCATTGGTCTTATTGAGAGAATAGTAACAAGCGATCTTGACAGGAATTGTCTCTTTCTTTTCCAGCCGGCTGAAGAAGGCGGAGGCGGCGCTGCGAAATGCTTATCGAAGTTGGAGCAATATGAAATAACTGAAGCCTGGGCGCTTCATGTAAATGATGAATTCCCTGAAGGATCTGTTTACACAAGAGCCGGCGTTCTCTTTGCCTCAGCCTTCGAAACAGACTGTACTTTCAAGGGAAGGTCGGCACACGTTGCTTTCTATAAGCGGGGAAGAGACGCTATCGAGGGAGCTGCGGATTTTCTCCAAAGGGTCTATTCGGTAGATAGAGGAGATTCCGTACTCAGATTTGGACTCATTCAGGGGGGCAGAGTTAGAAATGTGGTGGCAGATTCCTGCACTCTTTCAGGAACTGTAAGAACCAAAGCTTTTGAGCTTTCAGAGGAAGCAATCATGGAACTCGAAGAGCTTGGGAGAAAAGTCGCTGCTGAAAGAAATCTAGATTTCTCTCAGGAGATCGGTTCGAAGTATCCGCAGGTTTTTGTGGACGAAAGCCTTTACGATAAGCTGTGCGCTTTGGTCGATGTAAACCCGGTCGAAATGAAATATGTGGGAGAGGATTTTGGAGTGATCGCTTTGAAATACCCTTCTGTGCTTTTCTGGTTGGGTACAGGAAGAGGAGAACAGCACGGACTACATAATTCAAGGTTTTTGCCTGCTGACTCTGTTATAGAAAAGGGTGTTGAGATTCTCTGGAAGATTGCCAGCAACTAAGCTAGACCTTTCGAAATCTCCCTTCTCGAAGCTCAAGTGAGAACTTATTATCACTGTATAGAGGGTCTGGTTTGGAGTCTTTCACAACCATGAAGATCGCCCCTGTTCTTATCACAGCTCTCAAAGTTACTTCATCGGTTTTTTCGAACAAGAAAACGGGCGTGTTCATGTAGCTTCTGTGTATCGGGATGATAGATCTCGCGCCGATCTTCATTTGATTGAACAGCTCGACGGTTATTCCCGGCAAAGCCACGGTGGATATTATTGCATCGTACGGAGCTTCATCTTTGAAGCCAAATCTACCATCGGCGATCACTATCCGCACATTGCTCAGGCAGTATCGTCGCACGTTTTCCGAGGCAATAGATGCAACCGTT
>DSBT01000088.1 GCA_011045915.1 Mesotoga infera | reverse complement strand
TCACTTGATTCAATTAGAAGGAAGGCATCTTACGAGGTACCCGATGCGAGTTCAGCAAAAAAAGCCCCCGCACGTCGCGGGGGCCCTCTGGGGGTTAACTGTGGCTTATAGTACTAGAAGCTAAGAAGAGAATCTCTTCTTCCCCAGACCGAAAACCCTACTATATCTTTATTCTGTTACCAAGCTCGAAGACCAAGTAAAACAAGTCGTTTGATATCTGTACCGCCAACCAGAGTGCTTTGAGGTGAACTAACGAAAAAATTATCGATATCATCTAGTTGATCAGCAGTACCGAAGTCTCTTGCAGTAATTGATCCAAACGTAAACAGTTGTCCGGCTTTATGCCCGTTATTGTTAACAATCACATCACCTAGATCAGGAAATAAAAATCCTCCGCCTGAACCACTGGATGGAAAGGCAGCGAAATCACCAGAAAGGGCTCTTACTCCATGTGTAGCTTTTCCATCATTCCCTATTAAATACGTGACTATGATGTCCCCTCCAATTGTCTTCAGAGATAGGTAGTCATCATTTGTCCTGGAAGCAAAATCGTCAAGAATCTCTTTCACTTTGCTCCAAGTCATTATAGGTTTGTTCATAACTACTCCATTTTGCTCAGTTGCTTCATCCAATTCCTCATGGAAGTCTCCGTAAACCAAGTGTGTATTCAATTCGATATTCCCTTCGACAACTGTTATGCTATACTTCCCATTCACTGAAGAAAGCTTCAATGCGCTACTAGTTTTCTCCCCAATTTTCAAGTTGCCATACAGTATTATGTTAACTTGATGATCCGCCTCGGGAATTCGAATTGTGTGAGTCGTGTTTTCTATCTTGTAAGACAGATCGAAGTATCCAGAAGCATTTGGTGAAATCTCGTTAACCGTAGGGAAACTTATGGTAAAATCATTCCCACTCGAGTCGTTTGGGACAACCGGTACCAAGTAATTTGACTCCGTGACTGGAAGAACAGGATTAGGAAAAGTAATTGTTGCTGTCCTCGTTAATGAATCAAGCCATGCCTCATGCTCCTCAAGAAGCGACATGAATACCAAGTCAGCATCAGACGCTGTCTTTGTATAGTTGTAGGAGTCGTACTCCGGCAAGACGTTATTGGCCTCAAGTCCAAACTGAAAAACTTGTTCAAGGTTGATGTCAGTAGCCGAGACAGTTACTGTTCCAACTACGGTAGCAGCTCCATTTATAAGGTCACCAAATCCCTGAATGGTTTCTGTCGCGTTTGGCCCTCCCTGTTTCGGGATGTAAGTTGTTACTTCATAGAAGACTCTGTCAGTCTCGCCAAAAATAAGCGCAGCTTTGCCTGACAAGGATTCAGTTATTGCAAAACCATATGAGTAGCGCTTGACACCATTCTTCTCTGCCCATGAAACAATTGAATACTTCCCTCCTGTACTATTGATTGCCGCCCCCTTGCCCTCGTATTCAGCAAACGCATCATCGTTCAGTATTTCATCAAATTCAGAATTCCCATTCAGAATCCACCAACCATTTGGGTCAAGAGTATTCAACGCTTCGCTCCATAGATCGCCTTCGTATCCACCTCTTGAAGAGACAAAATCAACAAACTCCTCATAACCATTCCATTGATTATCGAATTCTTCCGTCCTCCACTGGCTAGCAAGCACCATTGTTGCTCCTTCAACCAAATTGCTCGTGGTCACTCTCAAGTCAGAGAGAAGCGAGTAACTGTTCAATCTGTTAGATGTCCTCTGCATCATAATTCCAGCAGCAACCAATACGGTTGTTGCAAAGGCCATCAAGATCAATGCTATTGGAAGTATGGATCCCCTACTCCGCGTACGGATCAAATCTATAGACATAGAACTCCTCCTCTCTTGACACTCTTTCATCCTTGAGTACGACTCTGAATACTCTCTTAGTAGGTGTGTCACCAACTGAAGTTGCATCGACGGAAACGACTGTGACTTCTTCAAACCCAGGGTATTCTGAAAGCTGCTGAATTCTACTGATAATGTTAGCTTCACTAACCCGATTAGTGCTTCTGACAATTCCTTCAACCATTAGCTTTGCTGAATGCAGGTTCGTTACGACCTCCAGGCGAGCTGACATGCCTCTGTACTGAATTATCAATGAAATCCCCGATGTCATAAGCAAAGCAATGATAGCCATAACAATCACTATCTCAGAAAGCGTAAAACCCTTCTTAATAGAACCTCACCGCCCCATTCATTGTCTTGGAAGTGCCATTGATAGTAAATTCAGCATTGTAGTATATGTACTGGGTCTGGGAAACTGACTCTGGTGACCTGCTGAAAACAAAACTTGACACGTTCTCAGCAAGTATAGATTCAGTAGTATCAGTTTCGTTGCTGTAGTACTCAAAAACCACTCTATTCTCAACGTATGAAATTGTCGCCACCGTAGTGCTGGTTAGAATAGGGAAATACGAGAACAGAGTTACTACTGTTGAAGTTGCCTCATCACCGCCAAAAACCAGCGCTGTCCAGTTCTTAGAAATTATGTTTTTCATGTTGCTATTCAGCTTCATCATCTCTTCATCGATTGCAAGCTGTGTCTGAACCTGTCCACTTATTTTGAATGTCGAACTCAGTACAACATAAAGAATCCCCATAATTATTGTTGTCAGAAGCAAGGTAACCATTATCTCAACCATAGTGAGACCCTTTTGCATTCTTCTCTTCGATCTTATTCCTCTAAAGAGGCTCACTAATCAGATTCCTCCTTCGATGGACACGGTTAGGCATAAATGGATGCAAATTCGAAAGCTGAGTGATGTGCGATTAGAAAGTCATCGTGTACTGTGAATCTAGTTGTCAAATACTTCCAACTCCAACGAGTCTAGGATTTCCTAAACATGAAACAATTTTATCACATTGCTTTGAACAATAACTTCAAAAAAGAGTTCCTGTGTCAAGCCGATCTTGTTCTCGGATCGATGTGGCAACTAATTCTAACGTCTTCTGGCACTGATGTTCCACAAGTCATGAAGCAACAGTATGCCACCCACAGCTATTTCGGATAGTATGTCTTTTCTCACTTACCGAAACACATATCCGCTTTGAAATAAGCATCCCCGATTCTCCTGG
>DSBT01000087.1 GCA_011045915.1 Mesotoga infera | reverse complement strand
GGGCCAGTGACGTTGATCTTCGAAAAAAGCAAGGAAATACCTGACTCCGTTACTGCGGGGCTGAAGAGTGTGGCCGTCAGATTTCCTTCCCACCGGGTGGCCCAAGAACTGATACGACTCTCGGGTGTTCCTATCGCAGCGCCCAGTGCAAACCTCTCAGGCAGACCAAGCCCCACAATGGAAGAACACGTGATCGAAGACATGGACGAAAGAGCTAGCTGCACAATCCTTTCGGGTTCGACGGTTTTCGGACTGGAATCTACGATTATTGATCTCTCAAGAGGAAGACCCTCCCTATTGAGACCGGGCCCTGTCGACCCGGATCAACTGAAGGGAGTCCTTCCAGATCTTCTTGTTCCGGATTTTGTTTCGGGAAGAAAAGAGTATCTTGGTGATCCAATGTCGCCGGGTTTGAAATACAGACATTATTCTCCAGACATTCCATTAATACTCGTCGAAGGAGAGACCGGAATGGTTGTCGCAAAGGTGGGAATAGTGGCTGGAAGAAAGAAGTCTCTCGTTCTTTGTTCTGAAGAAATGAAGGACTATTATCCCGTTCAGGTCAAGAAGGTCGTTCTCGGTTCGAGAGACAACCTCCTTGAGGTTGCCTCGAACCTCTTCAAAGAACTGAGAAATAAAGAGAACATGGAATACTCTCAGATCATTGCCGAGCCTTTCCCTGAAACAGGTGTGGGACTTGCAATCATGAACAGGCTGAGGAAGGCGGCTTGGAAAATTGAAAGGACTTAGAATTCAGACTCGGGGAGAGTGGCTAGTTTGAAAAAAAGACTCAAGAATCTTTCGGGAGAGATATTCGTCCTACTGGGAACGGTTATCGTCGCACTTGCTTTCTACCTCGTCTTTACCTGGGGCGACAGGGCCGTGACGATGATCGAAATAACCGTGGTCGAGAAAGTCGACAATTCCGAAGCCGGAAAATCCGATTATAGAGTGACGGCAGATACTGGAGAGGAATTCGTGATCCAAAACGCCGAAAGCCAGGGATTCTATGCTGCTTCAAAGGTCTTCAAGATGCTTGAAGTCGGAAGGACCTATCAGGCGCTTGTAACTGGAAGAAGAATCCCCATTCTTGGCATGAAGAGAAATATCATCGAGGCGATACCCTCTCCATGATCTACTCGAAAGTGAATCCATCTTCCAGCAAATCGACTCAAGCCCTCGTAACCTACGATCGCAAAGGGTACCTGCTCCGGAAGTGATCTCTTCTATTGCCACCTCTGTTCCAAGTGCCGGCCTGTAGGGTCTGTGCGACGATATTGCTTTGACGACATCTGCCACAGCGATCATTGTTGCCGGCAGGAGTATCTCCTCTCCTTTCAGCCCGTTAGGGTATCCAGAACCGTTCAGCCTCTCATGATGCTGAATCACGTAGTCGGCAATCGGAAAATCAAACTCAATTTCCTTTAGAACTTCATATCCAAGTCGAGAGTGCTCCTTGATCATGTCAAACTCTATTTGATTGAGTCTCCCGGGCTTGCTTAGAATCTCGGAAGGGATCCAGAGTTTCCCGATATCGTGGAGAAGGCCGCTTATCCTTATGTTCTCGCAAAGTCCATCTTCAAGTCCCATTCTCCTGGAAATCGATGCTGCAAGAAGCCCCACTTTTCTCTGATGCCCCGAAGTGTAGGGATCTCTTATCTCCACAATTCTGGAAAGCGCATTAATTGTGCTTCTTAAGGTAGCCTCGAGTTTTTCCTTACTCTCCTCGGCCTCTCTCCTCGCTACCCTCAGATTCGTAACGTCTGAGATGAAGCCTTCGACGAACACTTCGCCCCCACTTTCGCCGGCTATTACCTTTCCCCTTTCAAGAACGTACTTGAGCTGACCCGACCTGGTCACTATCCGGTACTCTATCTCGTAGTGATCGCCTGCTGCAAAAGACTCCTGGATTAGCTCCCACACCATCTCCCTATCCTCGGTGTATATCAAATCCGAGTAAGGCAGTTCCTTGTTTCCAATAATCTCCTCTGGCCGGTAGCCGGTGAGCTCTATGATCCCTCTGCTGACAACTTCCATGGTCCACTCTCTGTCGTTCTTGCATCGGAAGGCAATCCCAGGAAGGTTTGCGAAGAGCCTATCTAGCTCTAACGTGCTCTTCTAAAGGTTCTTACTCGCTTCAGATGATTCATCCAAGTCATTGTAGACAATAGCGATGACATTTGAAGAAAGCTTAGAAATCGTCCCATCTCTCCAAATTACGCTTTTTGCGTCTGAATTCTGTTTCTGTTCGATGCGAAGTGAAATACCGGTTCTGTTTACTTCCTGGATCGCGCCCATTATACCGATTTCCCGGGCCGCGGGAAACACACGCTCAAAGTCCATTCCAATGACAGCTTCTCTCGGAAGACCTTCTATTTCGAGAGCGGCTTGATTGGCATCGATCACATTGAGCGACCCTCAATCGTCAATCCACACAGAATAATGCCATTTTTTGAGAGCGATAAGAAGTCGCGTCAATCATCGGCATTTAAGAAATTACATTCGTCGAATGCTCCTCCATCACTTCTTTCAACTTTAAGTCTCTCGTTGGAAACGCTCATTTTCATCTCCAGATTAGTGAATAATCGATGATAACATTAATTGGCTATCCGTACAAAGCGGTCGATACAGTTCAACCAGATTAATTTCAAGGTTTGCCAATCAGCGCGCTCCTCAATGATTTGACCGATCCTTTGAAGCCAGACATACCGTCAGATGAAAGCATCGAATCAACTATGGCCTCAACGCAGGCCCATGCGGAAGCCCTGAATATCTCGCTAATCGTATTCCCATGGCTCATCAATCTCTGATCGCTCAAGGAGTACTCCCTCGCAGTACTGAAAGCAAGAGAGATATCGCCGCTTCCGTGGTGTCCAGGGGCCCCAAGCAAGCCTATGGCGAGACTCATATGTCGCGAGACCCGCTTCAGCTGATGGGGCATCAAGGGAAGGTCTGTGCCAACAATCATGATCAAGGATCCGGCACCTTGCGCTGAACTTCCACTGTCGTCAGACAACTCTAACGAAGGTATTCTAAGATCGGAAGATCTCCCGAAATTCGATAGGACAATCGCCCCGACGGTGTACTTCCTCCCATCGAATTCAATAATCCTGGATGAAGATCCAATTCCCCCTTTATACCCAAAACAGATCATTCCAGTTCCCGCTCCACAACTACCAAGAGTAAAGTCTTTTCTTGCATTCATTACGGCTATAGACACCATCTCTTCTCTAATAGATAGTGAGCGAATATCACTGAGGAACCCATCGTTGCACTCCATGACGACTACGTTTAGCGACGACAATTCGGGATTGCTCTGGAGGGCGAGCCTTACCGCGCCTTGATGTACGGCTCCAATTGAAAGTGTGTTGGTCAGAAAGATATCGCTTTCGAGCGTCCCGAGTTCTTCTATCTGAATGAGACCCATCGACTTTCCATAACCGTTGAAGACGCTGGAAGCCGCTGGGACTGGTCTTTCATATACGGAAGGAATCCTTATGACGGTTATTCCCGTTCGCAGACATCTCGGTGAATCCTCAGTCAAAGTGTAATGCCCGACTCGTATTCCCTCAAGATCGGTGATCTTGTTCAAAGCCCCCGTTTCGTACCCGTCTGACTGGCGAGCGAGCTCTCGAAATCTCATCTCTTCACCTATCTTTCTATAATTGATATTGGATCCTGTTTCGAGATCATGCATCTTGCCGTGATTACTCCGACAAGCAAAACAATAACGGTCATTAAAGAGATTCTGTAGAGTGTCTCCGGAACTATGATCGATGAAACATACAATCCCTGTAGAAAGAGAGATCTAAAGATCTGCCAGCAGAGCGTTGTCAGAAGATATCCAGTTGCTGCGCCTATGGAAAGCACTAATACTAGTTCGCCGAAAAAGAGAAGACCGATCTCGTCTCTGCTCTGTCCCAAAATGTTCCTGATTGATATCTCGCTCCGTCTTGCCAAGATCACCCTTGTAACGGTAACCACACCGATTATCATGACGACGAAGAACTGAAGATAGATGATAATCGAGGAAATCAACCCCATGAACTGCGTCTCGGCACGGATCTTCAACTCGAAAGTCTTCCTGTCGACCACTTCAACCTGACCGGCCTCGGAGGCGAAACGCCTTATTTCTCCTGCAAGGTTGCGATCATCGTATGATACCAGAAGACCTTCAGATTTGATTCTGTCCTCCACCAGAACACCAGCGAGACTTTCTAGATTAGGCAGAACCTCCATTGAGGAGTAATCCAACCCCCTGACAGAACCATTGACAATCAAGTCGAAAAGACCCCTGCTAACATATAGCGTACCGGCCACGGGATTTTCGCCAAGAATCGGTAGAAGTCTCGAATGCTCAGCAGACACAACTGGAATGAAGAGTTTCGTAGCGCCGAACATAAGCTTCACATCCAGCTCGAGAAGATCGGCAGGAAGGACAGATGTCGACTTCAATGAAATTTCTTCGGGAAGCGTGAACTTCTCCAATTCCGAGGTCTGAATATAGGAACGACGATCGAATAACCAGCCGCTCTCTCGAACAGTGCCCGTCAACGAAGATAGAAGTGAACCAAAAACAGTCACCAGCGCGGCAAACGCGATGATATTCACAAAAAGAGATTTGTAGCCGTCGCTCCTCAACGGAAATTGGAGCCAGGGCAAACCGACATTCCTGAATCTATTCTTGAGCAGACCTAATCTTTCTTCAGAGCTCTTAAGAAGACCGACGAGATCTCTTCTGAGATGTCTCCCTATCAGTATCTGAGATAGAACAATCGTAGTAAACGGTATGAATAACGTGCAGATAGATGATATGGTACTGTCGCCTAGATAAAGACCATTGGGCGTGAAAAAGCGATCTTCGAATAGTGAAAGAACAGCTCTACCCGCAAGGAGTCCCAGAATCCAGCCAGCAGTCCCCTGATAAAGCGACTCCATAAATAGTCTTATTTTCAAATTCTTGGGTGAATGCCCTATGGCGGCAAGAATAGCATACTCTTTTCTTCTTTCACGAATGCTCACCGAATTAAGCATTGTAAGAGCTACTATGAAGACCAGAGAGACAAAGAGATTTGTCAAGAAGACTCCCAAGTAGTAGCTTGCGTACTGCCTCTCAAGAGTCTCTCTGGAAGAAACAGGCCCCCTAATCGAAACCGAAAGCTCTTCTCCGACGACCCTTGATCTCAGTTCGTTTTCGACTGCTATTAGGAAACCACCTTCAGAGAATACCAGAAAGCCAAATAACCCATCTCCCCTCGAAATTCCAGACGGCCCCAGGCCGAATACAGAGGATCCTGCAAGAGATCCAACCACGGTGTATAGGCCCTCGCTTGCCATTTCAGATTCTTCCTCATAGACACTGTCCAGACCGACGTCCGAGGCCTTCAGAAATGAGTCGGATACAATGATTTCGTTTGTCCCTGGGGAAAATACCGTCCCTTCTGAGATGTAGCCATTGCTCTCTTGCAGCATCCGAGATATCTCCGTCTGCTTTATTCCATAAACGGGGAAATTGGCTCTTGCGCTTCCGAAAAGGTTGTAGCCGAGATAGGCTATATCTACGGGGATAACATCTGAAAGACCAAATACGTCTTCGAAAATCTCGATAAGACTATTGTCAATTGATTCATCTCTTCCACTTTCAGAGAGATACTGCACCGTAATCCAGCTCTCGTTGATCTTTGCTATCCTGCTTCTCGTCTCTCCGAAGGACAGAAAGATTGAGCTGATCACAAGGCTCATCGATACACCTAGAGCGACAACGAATATGAAGACCAGAATTCTGCCCGGCCTTCTTCTCAGGTATAACCACATGTACTTAAGCATTCACACCAACCTCATAGACCTGACCATTCTCCACTTTGAGTCTTCTTCTGAAATCACCGATGATCTCAAATGAATGAGAAACGAGTATCAGAGTCGCACCGGACTTAGAACAATAAGACTTCAAGAGCTCTATTACCCTGCTACCATTTTCATCATCCAGGGAAGCGGTCGGTTCATCGGCGAAAACAACCTTCGGACCGGCTATCAATGCTCTTGCCACTGCAACCCTCTGACTCTGCCCAAGCGAGAGCTCATATGGGAATCGTTTGAGAAGTTCGTTCAATCCAAGCGCAGTAGTGATTTCTTCGAGCCTCTTTCTTGCTCCTCGTTTTTCTTTTAGGGGGAGCAGAATGTTCTCCCTTACAGTCAAATGGTTTATCAAGAAGTGCTCTTGAAACACAAATCCGAACTCTTTGCGCCGGAGTTCGGCTTTTGCGGAAGGAGTAAGAGCCGTAAGCTCCTTGCCTTCGTATTTGACTTCTCCACGACTTGGCTCCTTAAGTGTGCTCATAATGAAGAGAAGCGATGACTTTCCAGAACCCGAAGGGCCGAATATCCCAACTTCTTCTCCCTTCTCTATCTTGAGGTCTGTCGATTTGAGCGCCGCCAGAGCCTGCTTCTTCGTCTCATATATCAATGCGACTTCTTTCAATTCGAACATCCTACTTCCTCCCTTTGAGAAGACCTACTGTGATTATCCCACAAACACTCCGCACAGGAAAACCTGGCGAATCAGTTTTTTTGAGTTGACCAGACCAAATTGGGCACAGTATAATTGCAGCCACTAGAAAATCAGTTAGGAGACTTCCCCTTGAGAGAGAAAAAAAGCCATAATAATATGATATATACTGTTTTATACGGAGGTGAGCTGATGAAGATAATGATCGATATAGATGACATTCTTACGGACTTCAATCGGGCCTTCCTAAGTATCGCCCATGGAATGTTTGAAGAGGTGCCGCTGGAAGTTGAGGTCAAGGTCTGGGATTTCTGGAAAACCGTCCCCAACCTAACGCTTGAGATGGAAGAAAAGGTGTGGGAAGCCATAAGGAATACAGAAGATTTCTACGAGTCGCTGCCTCCTTATGCTGCTGAGGAGGACTTAATGAGGCTTGGCGATCTGATTGCTGAAGGCCTTCACGAGTTCTATTTTATAACGTCCAGATTCCCGACGAAGGGAAGAAACGTTCAGATGCAATCTCAGAGATGGATTCAAAAGGTGATTGACGTACCAGTATCGGTAATTGTAAGCTCCAGAAAGGGTGAACTTTGTGAAGTTCTCGGTGTTGAATACGCCGTCGACGACGCGCCGCATCATATTGAGAACCTGCTAGATCACGGCATCAACACTTACATTTTAGATTGGCCTTATAACAGGCATATCGAACATCGATTGAGAGTCAAGAGCCTTGGAGAGTTTCTGGATAGCATATTGATCTGAAAAATCTGGAGGTGAAGACATGAAAAAGCTGCTTCTTACTCTTCTTCTAATTGCTTTTGTGACGTTGGTCTGCTCTGCAAGAACTGCGTGGGAGGATCAGATAGTGTATTTCATTATGATAGACCGTTTTTCGAACGGCGATCCGACCAACGATGACATGGGATATGGGGAGTCCGGCAGCGACAACTCGAGATATAACGGCGGAGATCTCGAGGGAATAATCGAAAAACTGGATTATGTCAAAGGACTTGGTGCAACGGCTATATGGATCACCCCTCCCGTTGCCAACCAGTGGTGGAATCCTTGGGTGAACTACGGAGGTTACCATGGCTACTGGGCCAGGGATTTCAAAAGAGTCGACGAACACTTTGGAGACATCGAGCTGTACAGGAGATTGGTAAAGGAAGCTCACGCAAGAGGGTTGCTTGTGATTCAGGACATTGTCCCGAACCATGTCGGTGATTACTTCCGCTTCGTGGACGGAGAGTTCGAGTTGAATACAGAAAGTATACCGACAGCTTCTCCCGAACAATACCCATTCTCCCTGAACAACTTCGAAGAAAGCGAGACTGATCATATATATCACTGGACGCCGGATATTTCCGATTTCAACGATCAATACCAGAAGCTCAATTATCAGATGTCGGGTCTGGACGACCTCAACACTGAGAATGCGGCGGTCGTCTCGGCTCTCAAAGACTCATTCACTTTCTGGATAGAAGAGGCTGATATCGATGGTTTCAGAATCGACACGGCTATTTATGCTCCAATGGAGTTCTGGAAAGAGTTCTTGAACGGTGAAGCTGGGGTCTACGAAGTTGCCTCCAGAAATGACAAAACGGAATTCCTTACCTTTGGAGAGGCCTGGGTGAGAAGTGATCCATTCGACGATAGCGGAGAAATCGTGATTGAGGAGTTCTTTGATACCGGCATGAACGCAATGCTCGATTTTCCTTTGAACATTGAGCTTAGGAGTGTGTTCAAAGAAGGAAAACCCACTGCAAATCTAGGATACAGGCTTGAAGTGAGGCAGAGCAGGCTCGATCATACCAGGCTCCTGACCTTCATAGATAATCACGATATGGAGCGCTTCCTAAAAGGAGGCGGACTTTCAAACCTCAAACAGGCGTTAGCTTTCATCTTCACAATCCCTGGAATTCCGGTGATCTATTACGGCACAGAACAGGGATTCTTCGAGACAAGAGCCACCATGTTTGCCGAAGGTTTTCAGTCTGGAGGAGTAGACCATTTTGACACTCAGTCGGAGCTTTACAATTATATAAGGGATCTTTCGAATCTCAGAAAGGAGTACCCGGTCTTCAGATATGGAACAATCGAAATCCTGAAATCCGACTCTAACGGGCCTGGAATATTCGCCTACCGACTCGAACACAACGGTGATAAGGTATTCGTGATAATGAACACTGCAGGCGAAAGAAGAATTCTAGCAAATATGGAAACGGAGCTGGAAGAGGGCCAGGTTATTGAGCCGATCTACACATTCAACTCGCTATCAAAGGGTTATCCAGTGGAAAGAGATGGGAAACTTGTTATGTCAATGAATCCTCGTTCAGTCTATGTGGGAATCGCTTCGGATGTGTCTCGCGAAATTGAGATTCCGAATATTGAGTTCACGGCAGATCTCGAAGAAAACCAGAAGATTGACTCAACCTACACGATAACAGGGACCGCATCAGGAGCGTCATTGGTGAAGATAATATTCGACGCGAAAATTGAAGAAGCGGAGGATATTGATATCGTAGACGGAAAATGGTCTTACGACTGGGATATATCTAAATTCGATCCCGGAACTCATTCGATTCTATTCAAAGTTTACGGCAAGACGAGAAGAGA
The DNA here is from genome assembly GCA_011045915.1 of Mesotoga infera. Taxonomy (NCBI): domain Bacteria; kingdom Thermotogati; phylum Thermotogota; class Thermotogae; order Kosmotogales; family Kosmotogaceae; genus Mesotoga; species Mesotoga infera. Next base: position 4,086 of record DSBT01000087.1, on the reverse strand, counting down.
ATCAATCTACAGTGACGACTACACCATAATACTTGACATCCCTGAATTGCTTCTGGCATCTCTTCCCGATCTCGAAGGCGACGACAGAGGTCCTCATGGAAGATATAGGTATCCTACAGACATCACTTTCAAGAACCAGATGGATCTTCTCGGGGCGAATGTAAAACAGATAGGGGCTTCGCTGGTTTTGGCGATGAAGATAAAGGACCTGACTGATTCGTGGGGACCGCAAAACGGATTCGATCACGTTACATTCCAGATCTTCATAGACGACCCGGACAAGAAGGGGGCTATGGTCCTGCCTTTCCAGAATGCCAATATGCCGGATGGGCTGGACTGGGATTACTTCATCTTCGCAAACGGTTGGTCCGTAGTTGCATACTCTGCAGAGGGAAGCGGTCCCGGATCTTTTGGGACTGCCATTTCACCTACTCCACTGGTGCAGACAAACAAGATGACCAACGAGGTCATTCTAAGAATCGCCGGGGAGACTATCGGAAGACCGGATGATTTGAAGGGATTCAACATATACATAACCACGTGGGACTTCGACGGAATTGAAGCAGTCTACCGCGATCTCTATCCCGAGCCGAAAAGCTATCACTTCGGAGGAGGAAACAGGGAAGATCCGTATATTATGGATGATATTTTGATCAAGATAGACTAAGAATTTGAAAATAGACCAAAGAGCGGATGTCTGGAGGCAACTATGCTTTTTACTTTGGCCGTGATCTTTGCCGTGATAGTCACTGCGCTCCTGATAAAGTACCTGAGCAGGGATGACGATGGAGAACAGAGAGAGGAAGAGAGGGAGATCACTTTCAGTCAGCATGCGATTCTGAGAATGAATGAAAGAGATATTGAGCCGGAAAGGATATTGAGAGTTCTCGAGGAGGGCCGTAAAGTAGAGATTACCAACTACAACAGAATGAAGATAATGGATGACGAAATCACGGTGATACTTGAGAAGAAGCTTGCCAACTTCGAAGTAATCACGGTATATTGGAATGGTGGTGATCGAGAAACGCCACCGTTTGATGGCTAGCATACAATTTCGACTTCGCTAACGGAAAAGAGCGTTGTTGATTTTCCTGCTATCTGGAACTGCAATCTGAGGTTTTTCAGAGGAATGGGGACTATATGGAAGAAAGCAAGAACAAAGTTGTCGAGTTGCTCAAACAATACATGTCTACGCCTGAGGACGAACCTTCCAGAGGGCTATCATATCTCAAAGAAGCGGTATCCATCCTTAATGGGCAGGGTAAGACTCTAGCTGCGCATGAGATTTTGGAGAAAGAACTCGGGAAGTTCGACGATAACTCAACAGTAGAGATTGCCGTTTTGTTGAATATGATGATCAAACTGAGCGCTCTTGTCGGCGATTTTGCGGGTGCGGTAGAGCATTCGAAAAGGGCTCAGGTAATATGCGAAGCGAAGAATGAAAGAGAACTGCTCACGAAAGTCATTATTAACACTTCCGGCCTTTACTTCAAGATGAAGGACTACGATAAGGCATTGGTGCACGCAAAGAGAGCCCTTCAAATGGCCAAGAGAAATGGTGACGAGATCAATGCCGCCTGCTGCCTGAATAATATCGCCATTATACATGAGAACGGTGAGACTGGAGAATCTGGGATTCCCTATCTTGAAGAGGCCGTGAAGATCAAGGAAAAGCACGGTATGAACTCTGAGCTCCCCAGCAGTTATTTGAATCTTGCAGAACTATATTACGAATCGAATCGAAAGGCAGAAGCAGCCGAGCTTCTCGAAAAAGCCAGGCAAATCGCCAAAGCGAACGAAAACGAATATGCAATTGCCGAGACAATGAAATACGAAGCCCGTTTCTTGAAAGGCGAGGGAGATTTCGCCTCGGCTATCAACCTGTTTGAGGAAGTCAAAGAATACCATCAAAAAAACGGAAACAAGACTGAACTACTGGGAGTACTGAACGATATCTCTTCAGTGTATGAGTTGACAGGAGACTCTAAAGAGGCCCTAAACACGTTCAAACAGATTACTGAACTTAGCCGTAGCATTTTTAAGGAAGAACAGGCAAGGTCGATTGCCCAGCTGGAATCATCGTTCGAGGCGAGGGAGAAACTGAAAGAAATTAACGACCTGGCTGAACAAAACAAGAGGCTAAGAACGGTAAATGAAGAGATATCGGAGAAAAACGACGAGCTCCAGAAAATGAAAGCCAAGCTGGAGGAGATCAATAGGCTGCTGGAAAAGCAGGCCGAGACTGACCCATTGACCGGGCTGTTGAATCACAGGAAGATGAAATCAGTACTGGACAGTGAGATTTCGAGAGCAGAGAGATACGAAACTCCACTGACCATGATTATGCTTGACCTGGACAACTTCAAATCAATTAATGACTCTTACGGGCATTTGAAGGGCGACGAGCTACTCGCGGCCATCGGGAAACTGATTAGATCTTCCATCAGGAAGAATGATTTCGCTTTCAGATACGGTGGCGAGGAGTTTCTCATCCTTCTTCCTTCGGCAGATATGCAGAGGACAGCGGAGGTGTACTCAAGGTTGAAGCGGTCTCTACGTGAGCGCCTTGAGATAGCTGTCTCTTTCAGCGCGGGTGCAAGGCAGTGGAAAGGTGAGTCCTCGGACGAATTCATTTCCATTGTGGACAAATTGCTCTATGAAGCAAAAGCAAAAGGAAAGGACAGGCTTGAGATAAGCGAGGCGGCCATTTGAGAAAGGCGAATGAAATGGGACAGATAGATCATGAGAAGAGCTTCACAGATTATTACGAAGAGTATCTTTCGAAAAGTGAGTTGTGTGTCGAGGAAAGGCTGTCGCTTCTAAGAAGGTTCCAGCAAGCTTTGCTTAGCTCGGGAGAGACTCTAGTTGCCTTCGAAACTGTAAGCAGAGAACTTGAGAAATTCAAGGGTCAGACTTCCCGCGAGCTCGGACTTGCCTACAACGGTATGATTAGAATCAGCTGTCAATCAGGCGAGTTTTCAAAGGCTCTCGAATATGCTTACAATGCCATTGACGTCTTCAATGAAATAGGAGATGGAAGTACCCTGTCGATGATCTACAACAACATTGCCGGCGTCTACCTGAAAATGGAGAATTACGAGAAATCGCTAGAATATACAGAAAAGGCTATAGCCCTCGCCGAGAGGGCTAACGACGAGATATCTCTTGCCAAGTATCTCAACAATAAGGGAATAGCTATTGAAAACATTAAAGAAGACGGCAGTGGCGCGCAGTTCATTCGAAAATCGATTGAGATTAAGGAGAAACACTCTCTTGAGAAAGATCTTCCCAATAGCTATATGAACCTCGCCGACATCTTCCTCTATACCGAAAGAGAGGATGAGGCCATCGATCTCTTGAACAAAGCCCGTGAGGTAGCAAAGAAGAACTGTGACGATTACTCTCTTGCAGAAGTTTGTCGCTATGAAGCCGAATACTACAAGGCGACGGGAGACTTGGATTCTGCTCTGGCCTCTCTCGAAACTTCGCTGGAATATCACAGATCGAAGGGAAACAAATCGGAAATTCTTCAGAAGTTAAAGGCTATCTCCGAAATCCAGGAGGCGAATGGCGATGTTGAGGGAGCACTGAAAAAGTACAGGGAGATGGCAAAACTGAATTCCGAGATATTCAGAGAAGAAGAAGCTAGAGTAATTGCAAAGCTGGGAGCGACCTTTGCCGCTATGCAGAAGCTCAGGGAAATCGAGGACATGGCAGCAAGAAACAATGAGCTTTCAGAAGTAAACAAATTGATCGACAGAAAGAACGAAGAGCTCACGAAGATGCAAAGTGAATTGAAGTCTGCTAACGAGCTGCTAAAGCTGAGAGCCGAGACAGATTCCCTAACCGGCCTCATGAACCAGAAGAAGATGTTTGAAGTAGTGGAGTACGAAATAAATAGGGCCAAGAGGTACGGCAATGCGCTCTCCATCATCATGCTTGACATCGATAACTTCAAGGGACTAAACGACCGTCTTGGCCATCTGAAGGGAGACGAGATACTCGAGATCCTCTCTTCGCTTATAATCTCAAACATAAGGAAGATTGACTATGCTTTCAGGTATGGAGGAGAAGAGTTCGTAATCC
>DSBT01000086.1 GCA_011045915.1 Mesotoga infera | reverse complement strand
GAGAATGTGTGCAAAGATAATGGCAACGATTATCGTGAGTGGAACACTGATTATCGCAAAAACCACAGTGTGCTGAACCGTGGGCCAGAATCTTGAATCATTCCACGTTCTAACGTAGTTGTTCACTCCAATGAACACGTTATCACTGAGGAGACTCCAGTTGAAGAAACTGATTATCATACCAAATACAAGCGGAACACCAACGAACAGAATGAAGAAAAACAGGTGAGGGAGGAGGAACAACCACGATCCTACCTCCCTGTGGAACCGTCTAGGCAACTTAGAATGTGATTGTCTCAATTGCTTCTCCTCCCTTCACCAAAAAAGCTGTAACTTCTGGCAATTAATTCCTTGCCCAGTAGTCGTCAAGAATTTCTTGTACTGCGAATGCTGCTTCTTTCATTCCGGCCTCCGGAGATACAGAGTGCAGAACCAGAATTTCCTCAAGGTAGACCGCGATCTCAGCTTCGATTTCCGAAATCAGTGGGAACATCTGGAACTGCCTTACGAACTCGGAATCCTGCGAGACTTGATAGATGTGAGGCAGTCTGTCCTTAAGTTCTTGACTTTCGGCAACAGAAGCTCTTGCAGGAGTTTGCCCTGCTTCGTACCAATCAATCGAGTGGTCCCAGAGATACTTAATGAATGTCGTGGCCGCTTCAAGGTTCTTCGGGTCCTCAACCATAACTCTCGGCATCGCGAGTACGTGAGAACCTCCAAATACAGCCTTAGTGTTGCCCAGCTGCGGAGATACTGCGTACCCAAAGTCCTCGCCGAGCTGTTCCATCCAAGGCTTAATTGTCCATATGCCAGTTATAAGCACAGTACTCTCACCGGACTGGAAGGATACGCCTGGATCGGCGACTTGCATCGGGAGAATCCTCTTATCCTGCATTTCAAGCATCAGTTTACAGACTTCAACTCCAGCTTTTTCGAAGGCGGGTTCTTTGAAATCGTCTGTTAGCACTTCGCCTCCGTGCTGCCAAAGAAAGTGGAACCATATCCATGTCCAGGCAGGGTTTTCATAATAGGGGGTCAGTCCTGGAGGCGTTATAGGAATCAGAGCTTCCATTGCAGTGATGAATTCTTCTCTCGTTTTTGGAGGATTGTCGGGATCCAAACCTACTTCTGCGAAGTTTCCTCTGTTGTAGGCCATGTAGAACAACCAGATATCAAGAGGGATTCCTACGATCTTTCCGTCTACAACAAGTCCGTCCAGAACACCGGGGAAGATGTCATCGGTATCGATTCCATACTTGTTTAGCCACTCATCAGCTGTGAACCCTTTGAAGTGGTTGAGATAAAGGGGCATGTCGAACTTCCTGATGAACATAATCTCCGGTGCAGTCTTGGACGCAATTCCCATCGAGAGCTTGTTTTTCATATCTAGAGAAGACTCTACCACGACGTGAACCACTTCAATGTCAGGATGCTCAGCGTTGAATCTTGCAATGATCTCATCCATGTACGCACCGTCGGCACCAGTTAGCGGTGACATCATCGTTATGGTTACACCAAAAGAGAAACTGGCTGCCACAACTACCGCGAGCACCAAAAGCATCAACTTTCTCATTGAGTTTCACCTCCCAGAAAAATAAGTATCTGATCATCAATTAGAACAAATAGCAAACAAGTATCAACTAGCGATTTCTCTTGTCATCACCTCCTCGAAAGAGACTTGTCTTGGTCTGTCAGACCCATAAACAATCAACGTTATGATTTCTTCAATGAGGTACTGTTGTAAGTGAAATCTGAGAGCTAAGGCTTCGACGGATGCAAAACGGAAAACATTTATATGTACGTACCTACCTGCGAAATTCAATTAACTCAGACCAACAGATCTGCAACAAACACCCGATTCCGAATGCAGCAAAGCCACAAAAGCAATTGCGTTAAGAGAAGGATTAATTTACGGTCATATTCTAGCAAAAGTTGAAAAGATACGCCAAATTGAACTATAGCCATTCTGCAGTGATCTGGGCCGAGCTTCGTCAAATATCTTCGCGATCCTTTGGTTCAACTATTGAATGAAAGGGTTTTCGTTGATTTGAGATGAGAAATGTATGTACATATATGAAGCAGCGGTCGGAATCTTGACCCAGAATCTCCGAATCTATTCTTGCAGATAGTGAAGATCTCGAAGTCAGGGGTTAGCGGATCCACAAATGAGGAAGGAAGAACCAAGAAGCTTTCTTTGTATCGTAGGCAGAACCTGTTCCAGTTCATTTTCAATGCAAGCTATAGAGAGAACCACTAGATAAATAAGCGGCGCCAAGTCACTAGAATGTTGTGAAATTCCGCGCGACCAGTAGCTGGAGGCAGGAGACATGGAAAGCAGGAAAAACCGGTTATAAGTTGACTCCGTAAAGAGGTATTTCTCACAACTAGAATAGACCTGTTCTTCTGCGCGCACGGCTGCACTCCCCTTTTAACGGTCAACATCTTGTTCAGAGTCTATTCTGAATGTGCGAAGGTCTTCTACATTAACTGAGAGTGACCAATTAGGCCATACAGCCGTTGGTCGCCACAGACCGCAGAACCGACCAGTAATGTAATCCCATCGCAAAACCGCTGTTGAGTTAAGAACTAAGATCCACTGATAACTCTAGAACAGTCTTCTCTGGTACGCTTTCTTGGCGACTACTTTTCTTAATGACATGCTCCAAAACAGTTCTCCGAGAGCGACTGTCTGTTGTCGTATATCGGACCGCTGAAAGAGCAGTGGATCACAACAGTTCGCGCATAATTAGAGGAGGTGTAGCAGAACTGATATGCGTCCTGTCACGTCATTAGATGCCTCTGCACAGAATGTCAGTCTTATTGATCTGGTCTCGGACCGTTGACGGTCAACGGATTTTGGTCTTCACAACTTGCAGCGGATCTTCCACCGGCCACCAAACTCTACTTTCTTTAACTCTAGTTCCTCGAAGCGAAGCTATCAACAACGTCTAGTCGTTATTAGGGTCCGAAAAATCCTACACTTGTGATAATAGCTTTCCAATCAGAACAACTTTTCGGTGTTAACTGACTGCTCTTTAGCTTCGGCAACGGAACTTCTTTCAATGAGTTCTGGTTTATTAACTACTCTCTGGGGCTTCGCCCCGTTAAGCATTTCGAGCAAGATCTCAACGGACTTTCTGCCGACTTCTTCTTTGGGGTGAGCAAAGGTAGTCAAGACTTCTCTGAAGTCACCTATCGGACCGTCATCGAATCCGATTACGGAGATGTCATCGGGAATGTTGAGGGCAAGTCTCTTAGCTACCAGATGCAATTGCAGGGCCGTGGCATCGTTGTAGCAGAATACAGCCGTAGGCCGGATTTGGGATGGCAGTGACATGAGTTCGTGGACTATTTGCATGGGTGCACCGGTAAATTCCGACACATTGAAGGACTTCTCGTAAATCTTCGAGAATCCCAGTTGCTTGCAGCGATCTATAAAGCTCTTCGCCCTAATAACACCGGGAAGGTGAGTCGATTTGTATATTACAGCCACTCTCTGGTGACCATACTCGAAAAAAATCTCTGAAGCCTTCTCTCCACCATATGCGTCATCAAGTACATTGCAGCTAACATGGTCTATGTTCCAATCGCTATGAACAAGAACTATTTTTACTCCGGATCTGGCCATGGATTTCACAAGGTCTTTGTTCGACCTTTTCGTAGCGCTGTAGACGGGATCGATTATTAGCCCTTTCACCCCTGATTCAATCCACTCTGAAAGGATCTGTCTTTCCTTCACAGGATCTTCTGCAGAATTTCCCAAGAGCATTTTGTATTCGTTCCTGAAGAGGTGGTCTTCTGCACCGAGTACAACGTAAGGAAAGATGTAGCTGGTAATCTGCTGAACAAGAATCCCCACTAAGTGATTATCGCTTCCGTAACTGACAAACGTTCCGAGGCCCGGTCTTCTAACAATCGCCGCTTTGAAGGCAAGGCGATCCAGCGCTTTTCGAACTGTCTCTCTGCTGGCACTGAACTTGTTCATCAATTCCTTCTCTGTGGGGAGTTTATCCCCGACGGAGTATTTCCCGGACTTGAGTTCTTCGAGCAAGTAACGTTCAATGAGAGTGTACTTT
>DSBT01000085.1 GCA_011045915.1 Mesotoga infera | reverse complement strand
CTATTTATCTATTCACTTCTCAAAGCTTCTACAGGGTCCTTCCTGGCAGCCATCTTTGCGGGAATCAGGCCACCCAAAATCGTAAGTAGTACGCTTGCACCTGCAAGACCTAGAGCAGTGAGGGGATTCAGATAGGCAACATCTGGTAAGCCAGTCATTCTTTCAATTATTGAGTTTACTGGCAGAATCAACAAGGAGGCAACAAATATACCCAAAATTCCCGAGAATGTCCCGATGACGAAGTTTTCGGCATTAAAGACCCTTGTAACATCGATTTTCCTCGCGCCCAGTGCCCTTAATATACCTATCTCTCTGGTTCTTTCGGTCACAGAAATGTAAGTAATTATCCCTATCATGATCAGGGAAACCGCAAGAGAAATCAAGGCGAAAGCCAGAAGAACAATCGTTGCGGCGCTAAGCACTCCATCAAGTAATCCCGTTATAGTGGAAGCAAGATCAATGTAAATTACTCTATCCTCATCACTCTTACCTTCGTTCCAGGCATCGAGATACTCGATAACCTTCTGCTTTGATTTAAAGTCCTTTGGATAAAGCACAACCGAAACTGGTGTCTCAAACGCCCCTAGTTTCTGAAGAGTGTTTCTCTTGGTTACCGGAAGAGTGATACCTCCGATTAACCTGGACGTGATATCTGGAGGGATAAGCGAAAGAATGTTGAAGAGATCCGAAGCAAACTGCTCTCCGGTAAGGATGTTCACATAGAGTTCCTTCTGAGCCTTCACTATCTCCGATTTCACTGCATCCTGTATAAACATCTGGGCAAGGCGATCGGAATATGCTAATCCCTCATCTAGAACGGAAAACTCAATGTAATCCTTCGCCCTAATAATTCCGGAGATCTCTAGAGGTATTCCGACTTCACCATAGTAAAGCTCCATCAGCTCGCTCATTGACGACTTTGGTGAGAAGCGCATTCCGTTCTTCACGTAGAAATCATTGTTACTGACTGCCTTGATTCTTAATCCAACTATGTCTTCAACAGCGATTTTCTCTTTGTCATAATCTACGCCCAATGCCTGCAGAATCCCTTTAGAAATTCTGTTGTCTTGCTTAACTATCATTACGAGATCAGTAGGTTTTCTCGGGAAGGAGCCTGCAACAAGATCAAAGTTACTCTCCAGATACCCTTGACTTTCTGGATCCAGATTCTCAGGATACGAGGTGAAGTTCACTTGAGTCTGATCAACCGTCTTTGCCATCTCTCCGTATCCAGCAACTAGGTTCATGTTAATGTGTCGAGTATATGTGAATCCCGAAAGAAGCTTCGGATCTATGTTTTCAACATACTCAAGATACTCGTCAGATAAATCGTTGTTATGAATCAAAATCTCGTCACTGGGATCATAAGGAAAAACAAACAGCCCTTCAGCATCGGAAAGACCCATTGAGGATTCGAAACGTTGGTAATTCCGAGAAGCAATATCCACTGTCGTCTGACTGACCATTATTGGGAAGGTCGATAGGGTCTGTGCTTCGAAATCAGACAATTGCTTTCCGAAGCCACTTGATAGTGACAGAACAAGAAGGATTCCCACAATACCTATACTTGAAGCCAGAACTGTAAGCGCAGTACGCCATTTCTTCGTCATAATATTGGTAGCCGAAAGCTTTACCGCCGTTGGAAAGCTCATTCTTGTCTTCTTGATCTGGAGTTCCGAGTGCGGATCGGATTCGTTCGCAACTTTGCTGTCGGAAGCAATGGAACCGTCACGCAGTATGATCACTCTATCTGCATATCTCTTCGCGATCTCCTCGTTGTGAGTAACCATAATCACCAGTTTATTCTCCGCCATCTCTCTTATAAGCTCTATCGTCTGCTCGCCTGTCTGAGAATCTAGAGAACCTGTAGGCTCATCGGCAAGAATGATGTCTGGATTGTTGGCAAGAGCTCTAGCAATAGCCACTCTCTGCATCTGTCCATTAGAAAGCTGAAACGGTTTCTTATTTACCTGATCAGACAGACCCACTCTTTTTAAAAGGTTCATCGCTCTCTTCTTTCTCTCTGAAGGATGAACACCGCCCAGTATCATTCCCATCTGGATGTTGTCCAGAATGCTGAGATGTGGAATCAAGTTGAAGTTCTGAAAGACGAACCCGATACTCTTGTTTCTATATGCATCAAGTTCCCAATCTGTGAATTCCTCCGTTGACTTTCCATTCATGACGAGCTCTCCATGATCGCATCTGTCGAGACCGCCAATGATGTTTAAGAGTGTTGTCTTGCCAGAGCCACTGGGACCAAGAATCGCGACAAATTCGTTCACAGAAAAGCAAATCGTGACTTTGTTAAGCGCCGTCTGCTTCAATTCACCTACTTCGTAAATCTTCGATACTTTCGCCAGCTGAAGCATCTATGTATCACCCCTGAAATGAGAATCAACAGGTCATACAGAGATTATATTACTCAGGTACATCAATCACGATATCTTTTCGGATACAGGCCGAGATTCTCATTGCATGATACTTTTGCATTAGTCTTCACTTACTCATCGTGAAAAAAATTCTAAGACAACCTGGACTTCCGTATCACCCAAAAAACGAATAAGGAACTGTCTGACCCACCGTATGAAACTCTGCCACTTCAGGAAATCCGTTAGCATTTTTCCAGCTTTCATGTTGAGAACCATTTGCTCGCGCTAAGAAGATGAGAATCTAGCTAACGAAAGCAACTTGGAACGACACAATTCGCACCTGTATTATAATGATTAATAAGCAATTGAAACCCAATCCTTTGAAGCACTTGCATATTTGACAACTGGAGAAATCAAGCGGAATCAACAGCTGGCCGGAGGCGAAAGATGAAGCGGATTGTTTCTATATCGACTGTAGTGACCATGGCATGTATTGTCATTGCTTTCATGGGAAGCTTTGGCGGCGAGAGGACAGAGGAACTTTTCGACGTTGCCAGTGCATCGGACGGATTCTTGTTGATCGGCTTTTCTGAATACTACGATGAACCATACATTGAAACGCTTGTCCTTAAAACCGATTTTGATGGTCGGATTCTGTGGGCAAAGGAATATGGTACGCCTGCAGACGACATTGGGCGTTGCATAGCAATCGCAGATGACGGATCTGCTCTCCTTGTGTCCCGAGTCGAAGCTGGCGGTAATGCCAAACTGGTGGCAAGGTTAGTCGATGAACAAGGAAATCTTGTCTGGCAAAACAGCTACGGCAAGCACTCGAATTATTCTCCCTGGAGAGCTGTTTATGCTGGAGACGCCTTTGTCATTGCCGGTCAGTGCATGACGGACAAGAAATACCTTCAAGCAAGTTTGCTGAAGATTGACCTTGAAGGAAGACTTCTTTGGGAAAGAGACTTCGGAGGCGAAGGTTTTGACGGGGCTATGGATGTAATTGAGACTTCCGATCACAATCTGCTATCTACAGGCTACAGCTGGATTGAAGACCATGAGTTTCTTTGGGTTGCCCTCCTCGATCCAAAAGGCAAGACTTTGTGGCAAAAGGAAATCGGAAAGGCTGATTCTCTTAATCTTGAAGGAAGAGCTGCAGCTGAAATTGACGACGGATACCTTATTGCCGGTATTGCAAGCGACTTCTCTGGAGTGGGATACATTGTGAGACTTGACTTGGCAGGCGAGCTGATAGATGAGACTCGGTTCAGCGATAGATTCCCGGCAGCACTGTCTGTTCTGAAAGACGACGGGGAATATATATCTCTTCTCTCTTATGTAACAGTCTCCGAGGAGGGTTTTGGCCTAGCTAGAATCGGTGATAGAGGAAAGATCCTGGATGAAAGATTCTTTGAAATCGCTTCTTTCGAGCCACACTCATTCGCAAGGCTCAGCTCCGGCAAGTTTCTCGTAGTGGGCACATTATCTGACGAAGACTTTGGAAGACAGGCCTTCTGGATGTCTGCAGAGTTTTAGTCAATTTGAGACTGAGTTGTTCGAAACAGCCGCCGATGTGGAAACAAAGCAGAACATTTACGAAATTCTCAATCTGGCTGCCATTGTATTTAAACTCTAATTGCTGTTAGTCGTCACTCAAGAACCTGGCTTCTTTCCGTAAATCTGAGTTTCTTGCTTTGCATATCTCCTCGTAGCGACTTCCGCCCAGACACCGTACCTACCGCTCATGAGAATTTGCTCAATTGTTCTTAATGCTTTTCGACGGTCTCTTCCTTATCGACTTTTCGTATGAAACTCTGGAAAAATGATCTCAACTCACCTCTTGTTGACGTCCTCAGACCTTAAAATCATTGACAAACAGGAAACAGACCGCTGAACTGCATTGCCAAGCAACCCGACAAAGCAATCCCCAGACTAACAAGGTCCTGCCAGAGCTCAGTTTGACGAACTCATGAAATCAAGGGGAAACGAACCCTGATAATCCGTTTCGGGAAAATGTCCTTAGCCTCAGTTGATTCAAAGTGAGGATCTGCTGATTTCATGAGCCTTCTTTTCCGACACTGATGCGAATGGCCGTCAAGGAATTTGCCCAAGCGAAGAAGGCGTAGAACAAAGCATTCTGGCACGGGGTCTTTACTTTAGCCTGTTATCTTTCTGTTGCATACTTCTTATGCCGTTTCTGAAAAAAGGCACAATGAAAACTGTGTATTGTGGCTGATCTCCGTTGAAGGATTGTTTCGATAGTTGCCTCTTCGACTACATCAGCGAAATCCAAAGTCCTGTTTATAATGCTTTTCGTCATATTGCTCTGACAGAAAACGAATAAGCTACGTGATTTCCTCAATCATCGCAAGTATTGCATCGACAGTAAGCTTCTGCTGTTCAAGAAGGCTGATGACTGCCTTACCGTCCCCCTTCTGTGGTCCGTAATAGCCGAACTGAGCGTGGTTTCCTCCTTCAATCACGATGTACGTAGTATCTGCAGGTAAGAGAGATCTGCCTTTCTCAAGGGCGTCTTTGTCAATGACTGTATCCTCGCTGCCGTAGACAGACAACACATGTAGATCAGATTCAGACAGTGAGTCTACACTGGCCGGATAAGCGGCAAGCAAAATGAGTACGGAAACAATTCCCTGATTTCTGGATGCAAATCTCGCAGGCATAGATCCTCCCAGAGAATGCCCAGCCATAATCCAAATACCGATATCTGGATTGCTTTCAATTATGGCGGCTGCACTATTTGGGGAAAGAATGGCTAGATCTAGCGGCATGTCTACAAGAAAGGTCGTCAGATTTTTCGTCGCAAGCTCTTTAAGGAGCGGCGCATAAGCTATTGGATCAACCAGTCCTCCTGGATAGAAAATCACTCCTACTTTGCTCTCTTTTCTTGTTGAAAAGGTATGAATTCTGTCTTTGAAGCTGTACAAAACCATGTTGGAACTATTCAGAGCCTGCAGAGCTTCCACCATCGGCGGATATGGAACAAGGAAGTCGGCGGCACCGATCGCCAATCCAGTCACAACTGCTCCAAGAACAATTAACCATAGGTATGCATTTCCTCTGTTCATGGCCATCCTCCCTTCGGCATTCTACAGATAACCTTCTTATATCATTTGTACTGAGCTTTTGCATCACTTTCAAAGAGTGACCGATACTCTGGAAAGTTCTCTTTTGTGTTGTATCTGAACCCGGCAGCAAGCATCGATAGGTTGATGTGGTAAACTGTTTGCAATAAGAGGGCTTGTGTGGAATTCTTTCAAGAGAATCCGAAAACTTCTGGAGGCACTCAATGAAGTTGAGATCTGTCTTTGTCGCTGCATCTTCACTGGTCTATTTCATGATTGGTTTCACGGCTCAGTCAATAAACAGTGCCTTGCCCGCAATTGCAGTAGAACTCGAAATGAGTTATGACATGACCGGTCTTGTTCTTGGCCTTCCTTCTTTTGTCTACCAAATTGCAGTTCTAATTGCTGCAGTCATTTCGAGAAAGTTCGGTCCATTTCTTGCCGCCGCTACAGGGATTACCTGCATAACTTTTTCCGTAGTCTTCATGGCTCTTTCAAGAACTTATTCTACATTTCTCACTGGAAGACTGATGTTCGGACTTGGCCTTGGCATAACTGAGATTAGCATTGCCCTGTGCGTTTCACATTTGGCATTTGAGAAGACAGGCGGGGTCTTGAATCTGGTCTATTCTTTCTTTGCTCTGGGAAGCATTGTGGCTCCGGTATTCGTTTCGTTAGCTCTCTCTGATACTAGTAAGTGGCCTATCCCAATATTCGTGGCCTCTGCTCTATTTTTCTTTATCAGTCTTCTTTCCTGGATTGTTTGGAAGAAATCATCTGTTGAGTCCTCTCCTTCGGTTGAGAGAAGAAGACCTGCTCTGCCAAAAGATGCTGTTTTTTGGTTAATCACTGTTGGAGGGCTTATGTACGTTGGCTATGAGATGGGCTTGTTCTCTTGGCTTTCCACTTTTATATATGAAGAGAAATCCGCATCATTAAGGGTCGCTAGCCTTATGCCGTCTTTACTTGCGTTTGGTCTGTTTGTCGGAAGGATAATCACCGGGTTCGTGGTTGACAAAGTGGGACTTCAGCGAACACTTGTCGTTCTAGGCTTGATTTCATCTGTCGGATTCTCCCTTTCCTTCCTGACTGCGAATCCCATCGTACTTGCTCTGGGAGTCTTCACAACGGGTCTGGGATTTTCGGGAACATTTCCTACTCTCCAGGCAATAATGGTTTCAGGCTACAGGGAGAATCGCGAGGCAGTCCTTTCGATCTTTGCCGCATCTGGCTCCGTCGGTGTTGTGATCACAAATCTTCTGGTCGGCCGCATTAGCGAAAGCACGAACCTAAAATTAGGAATGCTGGTCATCGGTAGTCAGATTCTTGCCGCTTTGGCAGTATTTATTACTATCAGCCTTCTACACAGGAAGAGACTACGCAAAGGTCTCAACTAGAAGCGTTGAAGAAATCTAGAATATGGTCAGGATTTTTGATAACAACCAGATCACGGCGAATACAACGAGACCAACAAAGGCCAGGCTGAAAATCACGCGCAGTCCAAAAAAGGCCAACTTAACTGCAAGGCCCAGAAAAACCAATCCTCCAAAAATTGCAAGAACAAGAATGAGTATATCCATGATCTTTCCTCCGAATCTATTAAGATTTGCTGATATCAGATCTTCCGATACTGAATCCTGATTTGATCAAATCTACACAGGCTGAAACAACTTCCTCATCATAAAGTGTACCGGCATTGTCCTCGATTTCTTGAATTGCTTCGTCTAAACCTCTTGAAGCCCTGTATGGCCTGTGAGAAACCATTGCTTCCACCACGTCGGCCACCGCCACAATTTTCGATTCCAGAGAGATCTCCGATCCCTCAAGGCCTTCCGGATATCCAGTTCCGTTGATTCTCTCATGATGGTCCTTCACAATCTCCGCTATCGGACCGCCAAGTTGCACATCACGAAGTATTTCGTAACCAATGACAGGGTGACGTTTAATCAAGGACCACTCGAGATCAGTAAGCTTTCCTGGCTTCGAAAGGATCTCGGCGGGTATTGAGACCTTTCCAACATCGTGAAGTAGACCGGCGATTCGTACTGATCTGATTGATTCTTTCTCCAGACTAAGTCTCTCCGCTATTGCTGTGGCCAATTTGCTAACATTCTCTTGATGCCCCGCAGTATAAGGATCTCTCGCTTCAACTACTTTGCTGACTAACTCGACCGCCCCTTCAAGCGATGTGTTCACCTTCTTCAAGGCTTCGGCCAGTCTGTCCTTTGCAGTCAGAGCTTCTGTGACATCAATTATTATGAGGTTAAGCAACTCCATTCCAGCAGACTTGAAAGGTGAAGCAAATATCTCCACGTCGATGATCTTCTCACCGGCCTGCTTCTGCCGTGTTACAAGTCTGAGAGTCTCTCCCGAAAGGAGCTTGTTAATCTCTCTAAGTCCTTGACTGTCTGCTGTGAGATTCCTAATCGAAAGCTTCTTGAGTTTATCGGCATCATATTTGTAGAATTCGCAGGCGGCCGAATTTGCATCAACAATTCTTCCTGTTGATGGATCAATAAGCAGCATTATCGCCCCGTTCATTTTGAAGAAATTTCTGTAACGCTGTTCGCTCTTCACTAGTTCATCTTCTTCAAGTGCAAGAGTTAGGATGTCTCCGACTGATGCAGCGAACTGCTTTTCGTCAGCTGTCCATTCCCTTGAGGTTTCCATATCGCAGAAGAGAGATCCAACGATTTTCCCCCTGATCTTCAACGGTATATCGAGTATAGCTACAACGCCAGCCCCTTTAAGGCTGTCTATGAAGGCACTGCTTTTCTCAAGCTTAACATCAGAAACACTTAAGAATCGCTTATCGCTCACTAGGTTTACGTATTCGCCAGCCAGATCCGTGCCCATAGCGAGTGATCTATCTGTTCTTATCTTTCCTTCGTGCAGATCAAAGCTAAGCATCAGTTCCATTTCTCCGACCTTGTTCATCATATATATCCCTGCACGATCAACATTGAGAGAAGAACCTACTTTCTCAATCGTTTCTCTCATGAATTCATCAAGGGAAAATCGCCTGCCGGCTATCGCTTTCGAAATCTTGAAGAGATTTCTACCGGCCTCATCCTTGAATCTCTGAAGCTCTGTCATTTCAGTGACATCATAACTGAGATCCACTATCTCACCAGAAGGAAGCCGGTAAACATAGTTCACCCACCAGCCCTCTTGCTCCCCACAAATATATCGCTCGAGACCAACATTACGAGGTTCGCCGTCTTTGTAAGTTTTTTTCACTGCGTCGTACAGCGCGCTCGTCTCGAATGTTTGAAAGACATCTCTTACATCCGCACCCGACAAGTTACAGTCGACGCTTTCTGTGATTCCTCTCGGCGGCTTGAACTCCTTGAGAAAAAAGCTCTCACCGTCATCACGGCTATCGAGGATAATAAGGCCACCATTCATATTCTGCACCAGTTCGCGATATCTCGATTCGCTATGAGCGATTCTCTCTTCCTTCTGCCTCTCTTCAGTCACATCCCTAAAGATCAAGACAATTCCTGAGATTTCACCATCATCCGTGACGATCGGAGCCGCCGAGTCTGCTATTGAATAGACCTTCCCATTCTTGGACTTGAGACATGTGTGATTAGCCAAACCAATTTTCCTTCCAGTCTCAATAATATTCTCAATTGGAATCTGAGTTGATTCGCCCGTCTCTTCATTGAATATTTCCATGACATCATTCATTCTCTTTCCAACAATCTCTTCTTCTTCAAGACCAATTAAGTTGCAGGCGACACTATTCGCGAACACGATCATGCCAAATCCATCGGTTGCAAGAACCGCATCCCCTATGCTTGACAGAGTGACTCTGTATCGCTCTTCGCTCTCATTAAGAGCTTCGGTTGACTCAATGCGCTGAATGATTCTCCCGAGCCTCTCTGTTATTGAAAGAACCATCTGACCTTCCTCATAGAGAAATGCAATTTCGCTGTCACCACAGTAATAGACAGTTACACTTCCTACCTCTTTGCCTCTTCTCTTTATCGGTTCACGAATGAAGCGGTCGCTTTTCAAGGCTTTGCCCGATTCGTAAACTTTGTCCTTGTACACAATAACTGCAAGGGTGTTTTCTGGATCCATGAATGCATCGGGAAATATTCTTACAAGACTAATGATAATGTCTTCGATAGAGTTCTCAGCTCTATCAACAATTTTCGAAAAACTATATAAAAGATTCAGCTCTTTCTTTCTCTCTCTGAGTTGTGCTTCGAGACTCAAGTTTACACTCCTCGTCTCCCATTTTCTACTTGTCACTTTCTGTTCCCCCAGTAACTTTATCTCCCCCGGAACTCTTCGAGACATACAGATTATTGTCTGCTCTCTTGATCATTTCTTCAAGCTCGTCTTCCTGACCCACTAGACTTGCTATGCCGAGGCTGGCACTAACCTCCAACGGAACTCCATTGTACTCAATATCCGTTTCCCGAAATGAACGGAGTATTCTAAGCGCCGCTTCTTCAGTGCGTTTCGCGTCGGTCATTGGCAGTATTACTATGAACTCATCTCCACCGTACCGCCCAAATATGTCGGCCGCCCTCAAAATCTTGCAGCAAATTTGTGCTACTCTCTTCAAAACATAATCGCCACCGAGATGGCCCATTTTGTCGTTTAGCTTCTTGAAGTTATCAACATCAAACATTATCAAGCCCATCCTAGTTCCATAGCGCTTTGCCTTTTCGATTTCCCTTTCTCCCAGCTCGAAAAGACCTCTCCTGTTGTATACGCCTGTAAGGTAGTCCCTTATTGAAAGATCTCTTACCTCCTCGTGAAGGCGGGCGTTATTTATACCTATTGCAGCAATATCTGCAAATGCTTTCAAAGCTTCCAAATGCCTCTTCCTGAAAGCTCTTTCGATCTCGCTGTCAACGGCAATCATTCCAATAGATTCATCTTCAATAAGAAGGGGTACACCCATCCAGGATTTTATGAAAGCGAAATCCGGTTTGTTGAACTGATGGTATCTCTTCTGAGCATATTCGGCCAGGACTATCCGTTTCTTCTTGACAACATCATATCCAGGACTTCCAACCTCCATTGTAAACCTCGTTCCAAGGAAAGAGTCTCTCCCCGGCCAGCTGCCACCTACTATCAGCAGCTGGTCGCTATCGATTAGCTCAACCGCTGCGCTGTAGAATGGAATGACCTGTCTGAGTCCCCCAACTATGGATTCAATCACAGTGTTCATGTTAAGGTCTTTTGTAATCGCTTCGGTCGCCTTTCTCAAAGATTCAGAAGTGATGTGACTCCTCTTAATCGTCACGAAGTTCTTTATCTTATTGAGTGAAAGAGAAATGGTGGTGCCTATGAGCCTGTAGAGGTCTATACTCTCCTCGGTTAAGCCGGTTACCCTCTCTGTAACACTTTCAAAAGCTCCGATGACCTCATTGTTTGACTCAAGTGCTATACACACGTACCTCATTTCGATTCCATCACAGACTATGTCTTCCAGAAGTATGTGATTGCCGCTGAGCTTCCTTAGAACTTCGGGATCACCTTTTACGTCCATTGGGAAGATTTCCGTATTGCCTCTTGAAACCTTTAGATCAAAGGGATCCTCTTCACTGAAGATAATTCTGCAACCCACTATTCCCTTTTCTTCGTAAGCGCGGTTCACAATCTTCGAAGCAGCTTCTTGGAGGTTGTCTCCGCTAAAAACTAAGACATACAAATCGTTCATGAAGACCATCATACTGTCTCTAGTCCTCAATTCAGCCTGGAGCTTCACTTCGCTTGTAACTTCTCTCGAAGACATAGTCCAACCTTCTATTTCATCATCCTTAAGCAGAGGACTGACAGCCGTTTCCATCCATAACATTCTGCCGCTTTTTGTCCTTGTTCTATACCTGAAGGAACCATGTTTTTTCTCCGTGGCCAGCTTCTTCGATTCCTCAATGACCCTTTCAACATCTCTCCGATCAATCAGATCAAATGCCTTTGTTCCTACCAACTCCTCCGGGGTGAATCCAATTGTATTCACCGCAGAAGGCGACACGTAAGTGAAGATCAATTTTCTATCAGCCACTGCAAGAATGTCCAGAACATTGCCCTCAAAATTCTTTAGCAATTCGTCGCTTCTCAGTAATCTCTCCTTCAGCAGCACTTCTTCACCATGGAGAGCCTCTTCAGAAGGCTGTTTTTCACCACTGAGAGAAATAAAACTGATCAAGCACCTCAAGAAGCCTTTCTCATCTTCCGTCCAATCTCTGTCCAGAGACTTGTCTTCGCAAACCAGAGCGAATCCGGCTGTACCCAGTGAATTGACTATGACTACTGCGCCCCCGGATCTCTCTGAGATGATTCCATCTTTCTTCTCTTCTAAGATTCTCTCAATCCAGCGATTTTGCCTCTCTCCTGTTCTTCCGCTGAGAATTCTTGCGACTTGTTTCGTTTCGCTCTTCCATTCGCAGGTTTGTCTCGTGAAAAGAGACCCATCCGGCGTATCCTTGAACTCGTAGAGCGCAAGACGATCGGCACAAAGCGACTTTCCGGCCATCATTAGAACATCGCACAGCTTCGTTACGTGCCGTCCCTCAACAGACATATAAGAAAAGATTGACTCCAACGAATCAAACAAATCGCGTCTACAAACACCCATAGTTCCCTCCGCGGATGGACTGGAAGAACATTACTAACTGATTATATCATTGCAACATCCTGCCAAAAATCCTGAGTTTACTCTTCATTCTAAGCTTGGACAACTTGAGATAAAAGCCGCGCTCACGGTCCCTTGAAGTTTGGGATGCGCCCTCAATCGGTATCTACTTTCACGGAAGCCTCTCTTCGATCACATCCAGCAATTCTCCATCCGTCACCGACTTCTTTTCTTGGGCAATCCTTTCTTTCATTTTAGCCATCAATCGAATCTTCAACTATACTTTTCCTTCTGGAACAACAGCAGATTGCTCGTAAATCTCTAGAAGAGCAGAGCTCTGGTATGATGATATCATTGTTATTTCGTGCGCACTCCAGTAGAACGCCATCTCCAGGCACTTCTATTCCTTCTGATGAATCTCATGATCATCATTCTGTTCTGGTTCGTTAAAAATGAGTTGCTCTGCTCAGCTTGACTTTCTCGACGATTAACCTTTCACCTTCTTTGCAAGAGACTTGATTTTGTGAAAGACCAATAACAACAAAACGCGCAATTCTTGATGTCTGAGTCCTCCAATTCATTGATGCTTTCACTATAAGGAAATCTTTGTATTGCTTTCTCAATTCAGCGCACTCGAGATTTTAGAGGCTTTGAAGGGCTTGAGCACCATATATCCTCAAGAATGGCAATCTCAAGATATCGAGATATCTGCTTCTATTCGAAAGCAGTGCTAAACTTAGTTATCGGACAGTGGAGGTGAAAGATGCGTTTCCTTGAGCAATTTCTTGAGAAAGAAGTTAGACCTGCACTTTGTTGCACGGAACCTGGAGCGATCGCATTTTGTGTTGCTCTTGCAGCAAGCAAACTTGAAGGAAATATAGAAAAAGTGGCAGTTACTACCAGCGTCAACGTGTACAAAAATGGAATGTACGTGGGAATTCCAGGTACTAATGAAAAGGGAAATGAGTTTGCTGCCGCTTTAGGGGCTGTATGCGGAGATGCAGCCCTCCAGCTCGAGGCACTTAGGCCTTGCCGAATCGAATCGGTTGATCTTGCAAGAGAGATGATAGACAAAGGTCAGATAAGTGTGATCTGTGATCAAGATCTATTTGGAGTATTCATAGAGGCCTTGCTGTCTAATCAGAATCACTCTGTTCTTTGCAGGATAATTGACAGTCACACGAATGTTGTCTTATTACAGATAGACGAAAAAGAGGCTCCTTCAAGCAAGGAATACGTGCCTTCCGAAGCATTGGAATTTACTCCTGAAGAGATATTTGAGTCAATTGAGGGAATCACTGAAATAGAAATCAAGAAGATCTTCGAGGGAATAGATATGAATCTTGAGATTGCCAGATTTGGTCTTAAGGAAATGTTGCCTTCGGCAGAGAATTTCAGAGACTGTGAGAACAATAGTCTGGGATACAGGATTCGCAGATATTGTATAGCGGCTTCAGCGGCCAGGATGTCGGGTGTTCCACTTCCTGTAATGAGCAGTGGCGGAAGTGGCAACCAGGGAATCGTCGCCACACTTCCAGTGGCTCTGACCGGTGAGCACTTCCAAAAAAGTCGTGAGGACATTGCGAAAGCAGTCGCTATTAGCCACCTTTTCGCCGGTTACATTAAGAGCAAACTCGGCAGGGTTGCCCCGATCTGCGGATGTGTTACAGCCGCAGGAACTGGGCCGCAGCAGGAATTGCCTATCTTCTTGGAGGAGCGAGGGAGACTATCGAACAAGCGATGCTTACAATACTATCTAGCACAACGGGGATCATGTGCGATGGCGCAAAAGAGAGCTGTTCATTGAAAGCGGGCCTAGGGGGCCAGGAAGCATATAGCTGCGCATTACTGGCAATGGACGACCTTGGAGTTAAGTCGGAGCAGGGATTCATCTCCATCACTCTGGACAGGTCGATAGAAAATATCCAGCTCCTTCTTTCGAAAGGCATGTCAAAGATCGACTCCGCAATAGTTGAGGTTCTAGAAAACAGAGAAAGGAAAAAATCCTCTGAGCGAAACATTGAAT
>DSBT01000084.1 GCA_011045915.1 Mesotoga infera | reverse complement strand
GAGTTCCTTCTCATCAACGGGTTTTACCAGATAGTTGAAGACCCCTGCAGAGTTCGCCCGCTTTACGGTCTCTTCGCTGCTGTAACCAGTAACGATTATCGAGGGCACGAGTTTTACTTTTCCTATTCTCTCAATCGCTTCGATTCCGCTCAGTGCGGGTAGGTTTACATCTACTATCAGCAAGTCAGGATCAGTTTCAAGCGCCAGTTTTACAAATGTTTCTCCATCCATAGCCTCTCCTATAACTTTATGACCGAGGCCGATCAGTGTTTCCTTAAGACCTCTCAGGACTATGTACTCGTCTTCAGCAATAAGTATGTTCAAAGAATTGTCCATAGGAATTGACTCCCCTTTCGGCTAGGTTAGCACATAATCGCTAATAATTCTTTTATGAGCCTCTCGTGAGCAACAGGCTCTCTTTTGGAATTGAGATCTTAACCTTTGCGCCTCTTTCTGAGGCGATTTCAAGAGTTCCGTCAAACTGATTCTCAACGATCGATCTCGCAAGCGAAAGCCCCAGTTTCTCGTCTTTTGCGGAAAAGGATCTATTGGGAAATCCCATGCCGTTGTCCTCTACGATTATCTCCACATTGTCGTCAAAACTCTTGCAGGAAATCGATATCAATCCGCTCTCAGTATCTTTGAAAGCGTGCTTCACGCAATTGTTTATTAATTCGCTTATTGTCAGCGAGATTCCGCTTGCTTTGTCGTAGGGTATGAATATGTCGTCAAGATCTTTACTTACCTTGAGAGTGCCGTCCACTATGTTGAAACGCACAATAGTATCTACAAGGTTTTTCAGGTTTATTATACTTCTGCCCAGTTCATCGTGAGAAAGGAGATCATGAACAGCGGCTATACTTTTCACTCTGGAAACAACATTGTCAAGCAGATCCTCGACTTCGCTGTCCGTTTTTCTATCGAAACTCCTTTTCTGAATGTTAATAAGACTAACAATAGTCTGAAGGTTGTTCTTTATCCTGTGGTGACTTTCCTGAAGCAACACCGAACTTCCCATAAGCCTAGTGTTGTTTATTGCAAGGGCAACTTGTCTTGATAGAGTATGAAATATTTTCTTCTGCTTCTCATTTGGCTCATAGAATTTACGATAGCCTACCTGAAACAAAGCGGTGTGGTGAGATCTAACAGAGACTGGATCGCAAACGATTGTCTCGGTATTTCGAATGCTCTTGAAGAGCTTTTCGAAAAGCACATCATCGAAATTGGAAACAAAGAGCTTCTTGTTGTCCATTATTCGCATCACAACTTCGTCGTTGAGAACGGCTTCTATCGACTCGGTCTCTTTATGTTTTATCGTGTCCATGATCGTCCTGGTCTTTTCGTCGACAAGGTACACATAACAGGAATCGGATTCCATTATCTTGCACGTGTAGTTCTCAAGCATTTTCAAGACATCGTTTATCTCGTAGTTCGAAGTAAGGTACTCGGCCGCTCTCAAAACAGCGTCGATAATATCCTCGGTTTCTATTTCCTCTGCCTCGCGTTTCGTTGAATCTGATTTCTTCCAGCCAAGTATAAGTCTCAAAAGCTTCTCCGGCTTGTCTTTTGCCTCTTCTGAACTGAGAGTTCCGCAAAGTACTCCCTCAGACAGAACGCTGATTCTGTCTGAGTACTTTAGCGCCTCGTCCCATTTGTTTGTAACGTAAAGTATTCCAGTTCCCTTTTCCTTAAGTTTGTTCAGTATTCTCAGAAGAAGATCCTGTGACTTCGAGCCGAGATTAGCAGTAGGCTCATACAGAACCACCAGCCGGGGCTCGAAAATACATAGCCTCAGAAGCTCTATAAGCTTCTTCTCCTCGGTTGAAAGCCTATACACGTGAGTCTTCTCTGAGATTCCAAGCTCAAATCTTGCAATGAGCTCTTTCACGGCACGATTTATCTTTGTGTGGTTAATCAATTTGATCACATTGCTATGACTCCTCAACACGTACATGTTCTCAGCCACGGTCAAACCCTCTGCGACCATTGGTTCTTCAAGGAGAAACATGATATCTGTCGAACCACCAATCTTCATTTTGCCCGTGACATCTATTCCATCAAAGAATACTCTCCCGGAAATCTTCTTCTCAGCTCCAGTGAGGATGCTGACGACAAGTTCCTTTCCAGCGCCATACTCCCCAACAAGTGCGTGAACTTCAGAGGAGTTTACTTCCAGATTAATCTCCTTCAGATTGACATTTCCTAAGTCGTTGCTGCTCAGTTCTTTGATATCAAGAACACATTGCTCCATAGCAGACCCCTTAATGGCTGCAATCATTCCTTAGTCCAAGCAAAAGACCCAGCCACAATAAGATGCAAAAAAGAAACACGAAAAACTCTCTTGTTGAGAATGCTTCTCATAATCATTCTACATCAGAAGTGAAAAATTCCCTAAGTCTCCAGAGACCTTGGATAAGATCAACACAGAGAAGGACTACGGAGTTTACGAAGCGAAAATGCGATTGAAAGACTCGCGCCTCTTGATTGAAGCTGTAATCCTGTTTCGAAGAGCAGGATGCAGCTTTCAATCTTTTGAATCAGCCAGTGGTCAGTTATCACTTCAAGAGTGGTTGAAGTTGGAGTCGCAGGAAATGTGTCCATTCTTATGCGGAGAATCTCCGATTGCGATGTCGGTTCGGGCCTGTTCAAATGAGCAGAAGGTCAGGTTCTTCAGTGACTCTCTTGAAATAACACATCCAGACCATAGAAAAAGGAATAGTCGAGAGATTGCTCAGTCAACCGGGCAGACTCGACATTCTAATATGTGACGAGTGGGGACACAAGCCTTTTGACAAAGAAGGCCAGCAAGAAGGATTTGAGACTCGCGAAAACTAATGTTACGTGAAATACAAGTTTTGAATTGAAAATTAGGGTGTCTCACAAATCAAACAGCGTGAATGATATCCATAATCTTTCTCAAAGAACGACCGAGTAGATGATTGTGAATGACCACGAGATTGTAAGCGAAAATCTTAAGGCCGATAGCTGAGT
>DSBT01000083.1 GCA_011045915.1 Mesotoga infera | reverse complement strand
GTCCAACTTGCAAGGTCGGTCGGCTTCTGCTACGGGGTAGACAGGGCCGTAAGCGAAGCAATTAAGCTTCTTAAGTCAGGCAAGAAGGTCTACGCGACCGGAGAGATCGTCCATAATGAAAAAGTAATGAACGACCTGAAAGAACTTGGTCTCGAGATGATTGAAGACACCCTTCTCTCTGAAAGGCATGAGGGAATAGCAATAATCCGCGCACACGGGATCGACCCCTCATCTGAAGAGAAATTACGCCGTGTTTTCGATGAAGTAATAGACCTGACTTGTCCTATAGTGTACAATGTATTTAGCCTGGCAGTCGATCTTGAACAGCAAGGCAACTTTGTTGTGGTATTCGGGAAGAGAAATCACCCCGAAGTCACGGCTCTTTCTGGCAGACTGAAGAGCTATCTGATTGTACAGCCTGGAGAAGATTACGACTGGGTGTTGAAAGAGTTGGAAGGCATCGAACGCGTTGCCATCGTTTCTCAGACTACTATGAGTAACGTGGATTTCGAAGGTTTCGCTTCGTTTGTGCAGACCAGACTTGGAGAAAAGGCGACTGTGTACAATACGATCTGCAAAGTCACGATACAGAGAGAATCTGAAGCGGAGCGACTGGCAAGAATTTCCGACACGGTTATAGTTATCGGAGGGAGAAACAGCTCTAATACGAAGAAACTAGTTAAGATAGTCCAAAGACTCGGTAAAAAGGCGCTTCACGTCACAGATTTGAAGGATCTTCCTCGAGGCGATATGGGGAAGGTTGCTCTGATTAGCGGCACATCAACTCCGTACGAGCAAATCCAGAAGATACTGGATTACATAGACAATAATAGGGAGGTAACCGACAATGGAAGAGAAAATGAATCGGCAAGATGAAAACCTGAGCATGGAGGAGATATTTGAACAGATGGATGTTTCCTCAGTTAGGAAAGGCAGTAGAAAGGATGCAGAGGTTTTCTCCGTCCAGCCAGACGGCTTGATGGTGATAATGGACGGAAAACTCGATGGGTTCGTTCCCTCGGATCAGCTGGTAAATGATATTGAAGAGTACAACGTTGGAGATAAGATAGAAGTCATGGTCATAAAGACCAACGAAGAAGAAGGTAGAAGTACGGTCTCCGAGAAGAGAGTTCACGCAAGACAGGCAGTCAGCAAGGTGGAAAAGGCTTACAGAGAAGGCAAGGCGATAGACGGAAAGATTGTCTCAGAGACAAATGCAGGATACAATGTAAGACTTGTCAAGAGTGTCCCGGCCTTTCTTCCAGGCTCCGAATCCGGAATCCGAAAGGGCGACCCGGCACCTGAAGGAACTTTGAAGTTCAAAGTAATCAGATTCAAGAGACAGAGAAACGGTATCAATGTTGTTGTTTCTCTTCGCGCATTCCAGGAAGAGGCAATAAAGGCCTATTTCCAGACAATTGAAGTCGGTCAGGAACTTGAAGGAACTGTCGAGTCGATAAAGAACTTCGGAGCTTTCGTCAAACTGAACGACAACGTGACCGCGCTGATTCCTGCCTCGGAAATGAGCTGGGATGCCAGTGTGAGAATAGGTGATCTGCTCAAGCCCGGAGAGACAGTCAAGACAAAGGTAATAGGCATAGATGAAAAAGAAAAGAAGATCTCCCTGTCTCTTAAACAGATGAGCGAGGATCCATGGTCGACACTAAGCGAGAGGTACGAGGTCGATTCGACTGTCGTCGGCACTGTGAAGAATATTACGCCGTTCGGCTTCTTCGTCTCACTAGAGCCCGGAGTGGAGGGTCTTGTCCATATCTCGGAGGTTTTCTGGGGAAATATAAAGAAGGATCTGAAGAGCGTTGTGGAAGTTGGAGACGAAGTGAAGGTAAACATTAAGGAGATAAACGAGGAGAAGAGAACGCTTTCTCTCTCTTACAGAGAAGCGATGGGCGATCCCTGGGAAAGCATTGGAGACAAATACAAGGAAGGTGACATCCTGAAGGCCAGGACTGCGAAGGTCCTTCCCACCGGCGTCATTCTCGAACTGGAAGAGTATGTCTCTGGTTTTGTGCCCGTCTCGGAAGTCTCATGGAACTTCGTGGACAGGATAGAAGATGTAGTGAAAGAAGGCGACGAGATAGATATCAAGATACTCTCCATAGACAGGGTCAACAGAAGAATGAGACTTAGTATCAAACAGGCTACTTCCGATCCCTGGGAAAAGGTTTCCGAAGAACTTTCCGTTGGTGATCACGTTACCGGCACCGTCACCAGACTGACGAAGTCAGGTGCGATAATAATGATCGATTCCTACGGAGTCGAAGCATTCTTGCCAGTTTCTCAGGTCTCTCTGGAGAGAACCGAAAACATCGAAGACTTGGTTGAAGTCGGCAGACACGATCAATTCAAAGTAATAAGACTGGTTTACGATCCAGACAACGATACGAGAAACATGGTTGTTTCCATAAGGCAGCTAATTAAAGACAAAGAAGCGGCCGAAACCGAAAAGGTACTTAAGGATCTAAATGGCAATGGAAGCGGGACAGTAAACTCCAACAGCCTCGGAGAGATGATCAAGAATCAACTTGAGGAAGAAGGAGAAAGCCTCTAGTGGCCACCGTCCTCATTATTGGACGACCAAATGTGGGAAAGTCAACTTTATTCAATAGACTTGTAGGCGGCAGGAGAGCCATAGTAGATGATATTCCCGGTGTAACACGTGATTTCACTGTGGGAAGAGTCGACTGGCAGCAGCGTACCTTTCAGCTTGTCGATACATGCGGCCTTTTTGAGAATCCGGAAAACATAGTCGAAGAGAAGATGAAAGAGGTCACCCTCGAGCTTCTGAGCGAGGGTGATCTTATTCTTTTCGTTGTGGACGGAAGAAACGGTCTCACCAGCGCAGATCTTGAACTGGCAGATTACTTGAGAAAACAGCACTTGCAGGTTGTCTTTGTCGCCAACAAGGTTGAGAATCCCGATTCCTTTTACTCAAGTGTCGGGAATGAGATCTTTTCACTCGGCTTCGGCGATCCAATAAAAGTATCTTCTGCTCACGGTCTGAACATCGACATACTTTTGGACGAGATCTTCGATCGTCTTATTTCTCTCGGCCATTCTGTTGAACTTGAAGACAATGATGAATCTGGACTGAAAATCGCGATTGTTGGAAAGCCCAACGCGGGAAAGTCCTCTATTTTCAATTGGATTGTGGGCAGCCCTAGAAGTCTTGTGACAGAAGTTTCCGGCACTACGCGCGACACAGTTGATGAAACGGTGGTCATTGATGAAACGCCAATTACCTTTATCGATACCGCGGGCATAAGGAAGAAGTCCAAAGTCAAGGTAATGAACGTAGAATACTACAGTGTAATGAGAGCTATCGATGCGCTTGAAAGATCGGACATAATCATTATGGTAATCGATTCTGCCGATGGAATAGGCAATCAGGACCAGCGCATCGCAGGCCTTGCTGAGAAAAATGGAAAGGCGACGATCGCGGTCTTCAACAAGTGCGACCTTGTTGACGAGAGAAGGAAAAAGGCCCTGTCGAAGACCTTCAAACAAGACCTGTACTTCATCGACTACAGTCCAGTTGTCTTCACTTCGACTTTAACTGGCGAAGGCATGGATGAATTGCTTGACAACATAATGCTGGTAACGAAGAAGATAGATCTTAGGATACCTACCGGTCTCCTCAATACGCTTCTGCAGAGATACTCCGAGGGAACCCCGGCGCCGGGGAAGGGCAAGAAACGGGGGAAAATCTACTACGGAGCTCAAATTGCCGGCCGTCCACCCATAATAATGCTGAATGTCAATGATCCCGCCCTCTTCACAGAGCCGTATCTACGAGGAATAAGAAATTCTATACGACTGAATTTCGATCCGTTCGACGGCACTCCGATCTTCTTGAAACTCAGGAGAAAGAGATGAGGTACGTACTATTCGCACTCATAGGATATATAATGGGTTCTATTCCCTTCAGTTTCATCGTTCCGCTCGTTCGCGGGGTTAACATCACCAAAGTCGGGAGCGGCAACGTCGGTGGAACCAATGTATTGAGAAGCATGGGCGGCTACGCGGGAGCCGTTGCCATGATACTTGACGGCCTCAAGGCCTTCATTCCAGTAATAATTGCCCGGGCAGTCTTCGGGGTCTCTCTCGCTGAGGGAATGATGATTGGTTTTTTCGCAGCTGTCGGTCATAGTTATTCGATCTTCTTGAAATTCAGAGGCGGCAAAGCAGTGGCCTGCACAGTAGGAACACTTTCTGGAACTCTGCCCTGGTACGTCGCCGTCTTTTTCGGGATATGGATCCCGATCGTCCTTCTAACACAGTACGTATCCTTGGGATCGGTTCTTGCTCTCGGAATTCTTTCAGGCATTCTCTTCCTGACTGAAGGCTATACGGTCGGTCTATGGATGCTAGCCTTCTTCGGTTTTTCTCTGTTCAGACACAGGAAGAACGTCGCCGCACTGTTAAAGGGTGAGGAGAGAAAGACCGATCTCGTCGCTGCCTTCAAAAGAAAACGCAACGAAATGAAAACTCGTTAGGTAGTTGCCTAGTCTTCGCTTCGCAAAGGCAGGTTCTGAATTCGTTTGGCGGGCATTGCGTCCACTGATGCTCCTCA
This sequence comes from Mesotoga infera, assembly GCA_011045915.1. Taxonomy (NCBI): domain Bacteria; kingdom Thermotogati; phylum Thermotogota; class Thermotogae; order Kosmotogales; family Kosmotogaceae; genus Mesotoga; species Mesotoga infera. Next base: position 383 of record DSBT01000083.1, on the reverse strand, counting down.
GTGCAATGAGTCCTGCGTAAGCAGACTAGCTCTTTTTGCCTCCTGGCGTGCAAGCGCCAGCATCACTTCCTCACGCCAGCGAGCCTCGCCTCCTGCCGAAGGCAGCCTTGCGTCTGATTTTGAAGTGGTTTTCATCCCCGCGAAGCGGGCCTTGCGTCCCCGGATGTATCTCCGGGCATTGCGACCTGGCGTGATCTTCGCCAGCCTTGCGTCCACTGATGCTCCTCAGTGCATTGCGTCCCGCCGCAGGCGGCGAGATGTCCCCGGACGTTTCTCCGGGCAATTATCCCCTCGAGCCAATCTTGATTCTCAGCATATGCCGCTGAAGTTTCGCCTCGTTTCTGGCGCGTTCACGCCTGGATTTGCTGACTTCAAGCAATTCC